>NZ_MLYQ01000011.1:0-72367 GCF_001866725.1 Bacillus sp. MUM 13 | reverse complement strand
TTGAACGCTCTGGGTATTAACTTCAGCCATCTCGCTTTAGGAATTGCATACCGCCTGATTTGGAATCTAGCATTAATTTGGCGTAAAAATAAGTATTTGTCTTATGTGAGCAAAGAATTTATTGATTTTTCTGGAGCTCTTTTAACAATCAAGCGAAATTTTGAATTTGCTTATGAGGCTGGCTGGTTGCTGCTGGCCTCAATTTTCCGTTTGATATATTACTTTTTTGAATAAATCACATTCTTTATATGTATTTTACCTATATAAGTAATAGTTGTAGAGTAGATAGTGTAAGAAGACATGAAAGGATGGACGACATATTATGCTAAAAAGTGATGTGCTCAAACAATCGACTACTCCTCTAGGCGGACCAGCTTTTCCGCAGGGGCCATATAAATTTCATAACAGGGAATACTTAAACATTGTCTACCGGACAGACTTAGAGGCCTTAAAGCGTATCGTACCTGAACCGCTGGAAATCGAAGAGCCGCTTGTGAAATTTGAAATCATGTATATGCCTGATGTAACCGGACTAGGCTGTTATACAGAGTCAGGCCAAGTCATACCGGTTAAATACAACGGAATACAGGGAGAATATTTGCATGCAATGTATGTGGACAATCATCCCGCCATTGCTGTTGGCCGTGAAGCCAGTGCATATCCTAAAAAACTAGGTGCTCCACGCTTATATACTGATTCAGATACTCTTGTCGGCACACTTGATTATGGAACACTGCGAGTCGCAACTGCGACAATGGGGTACAAGCATCAGCCTCTTGATATTGAAAAGGCCCGTGAAGAAATCATGAAGCCTACGTTCATGCTTAAGATTGTACCGGACTTCGATGGAAGCCTTAAGGTATGTGAACTTCTTCAGACCCAGATTACCGATTTGACCATCCATGGCGCATGGACAGCACCGGCTCGTTTGCAATTGTTCGAGCATGCACTTGCTCCAATGGCGGACCTGCCTGTACTTGAGGTCGTACATGCCTCACACATCTTAACTGATCTTACACTTTCAACACCGACACATGTTTATAATTATCTTGATGAGAAATAAAAAATATGCAAAGCGGCTGGCACTTGCAGGGGAAATCCTAAAGTGCCAGCCGCTTTTTTTATGTTTCCTGATTAATGGAAGGGCCTTGAAGCCTTTTTGTTTAAAAATCAGCAATACAATATATATATAGATATTCTTTCATATCCCTGCTGTCCCATTCATAAGTTCATGTTATAAGGGGGAGGAACAGTGGAGAAATCAACTAGGGCGAACGACAATGCAGATGCAGCCGAGAATGAAAGCAGCAAAAGAAAAAAATCATTAAGTGAAGCCAGGCTTGGGGAAATATTGTATTCCTGCTTTTTTGACCATGAAAAAGATTATCTGACGGGCAGCACCGAAAAAGGAATCAAATTGTATCTTTCATTCAGCAGGGATCCAGCTGAAAATCAAAGGGCGGAGAATGGTTTAAAGGCATTCCTTGATGAGCTGTATTCATAAATGGCATTCTGTCTTCTTTGAAAAAAGGTGATATCATGAAGCGGGTCTGGTGCTTATACCGTGTTTCTACCAAAAAACAGGTGAACACGGATGATGATCTTCCTATGCAGAAAAATGCATGCAGAAATTTTGTTGAAAAGATGGCGGACTGGGAAATAACAAATGAATTGTCTGAAAAGGGTGTTTCAGGCTGGTCTAAGAAAGGAAATCAGAGGGATGCCCTTAAAGTAATCAGGGAGGGTGCGAGAAACCGGGAGTTTGATGTGCTCCTTGTATTTATGTTTGATAGGCTTGGGCGGCGTGAAGATGAAACACCTATGGTTGTCAGTTTTTTGAATGAAAATGGCGTTGAAGTATGGTCGGTGCAGGAAGGCAGAAGAAATATAGAATCTCATAATGATAAACTGATGAATTATTTGAGTTTTTGGCTGTCGGACAATGAAAGCCATAAAACTTCCATCCGTGTCAGAGAATCCAAGAAGCAGCTTAGCAGCCAGGGATATTTTCAGGGAGGGACACCTCCGATTGGCTATAAAATTTACGAAACCGCAGAACTTCACTGGAAAAATAAAGACAGGCGCAAAAAAGAGTTAATGATAGAAGAAAAGGAGTCTGAATTAATCAAGATCATATTTTCCTTATATATAAACCGCCATATGGGATACAGGAAAATTGTCGATTATATTAATTCTAAAGGATTCAGAACCAGAGACGGGAAATTATTTGGTGTCAGTACCGTGCAAAGAATAGTGGGAAATCCGATTTATACAGGAAGAAAGCGATATAAAAGCTTTGATGGAAAAATGCATGAGCAGCCTCATAATGAAAAATTAAGGATAATCTCCGATGAAGCCTTTAATCAAGCACAAGATATCAAAAATAAAAGAAGACTATGCATGACTCAGCAAGATAAAGAAGGCATTCCTCTTACAGGAAAGCTTATGTTTTCCGGCCTGGCTCACTGCAGGTATTGCGGAGCAAAGTTAAGCGGGAATTACTTATACAGAAAACAGCGCAAGGGGGAAAAAGAAACCACAACGGTTATATACCGGTATAAATGCCCTCTCAATAAAGGGAATATAAGCGGCCATCACGCCTGCAGTATATGGGGAGCGAAAAAGTATGATAACTTGATACTGCAGCAGGTGAAACAGATCCTGAAACTATCTGCCGTTCATTTTCTTGAAGAATTTTCGGTGAATCTCAGAAAAAATAAGGAACGTTGTAATGAAAACAATATTCTTATGTTAGAAAGAGAAGAGCGGGACGGTTATAAAAAACTAAAAAACCTGCATGAAGAAATAGCGAGGTCCCTGGATGGAGAAAGTATGTTTACACCGCTTCAATTATCCCAGGCCATTAAGGGGCTGGAAGAAAAAATCAAAGAGAATCAAAAGAATAGATCACTTTTAAAAAGTGAAAATGATAATGGGAAATTGATCAATCCCCAAGATTGGGATGCGTTATTCGACGAGGCAGATGATGATTTAAAAAAGGCGCTGTTTTCGAAAATCATTGATAAAATCTTTCTGGCAAAAGAGGCGGTCTTCATTGACTTTACTGTACAGTTTGAAAAACTCATATTGTATAATCCAGAGGTGTGAATAATTATTTACACCTCTTTTTTATGCTTGTTTTTATAAGCAGTAGTGCATGTAGTTCCACATTGCAAATGCAGTCGAGATATTGGCATAGTCAATATTCTGGATGAGATTGAGATCCTTTTGGGGGTTGATGCCATGCTTTTTCAGCACAAACTCGCCAGCCATCTGCGGCATGCCGCCTTTTCTCTGGCCGAGGAAGGTTGATCCCTTCAGCATATTCCAATTGAAATTATCGATTTTTTTTCTTGAAAAAAGAAAGGTTCCGTCTGTCTGGGTCAATTGGGCGAAATTGATGACAGGGTCCTTAGATCCCTGGGCAGCAACATATATGGATGTTTCAGACCCTACCAATGCCACGTCTGCTCCGTTGGATAACAGGGCAGTCATCGTTTTATCTCCTCCGGCTGTCGTTTTCAGATCAATATCCAAACCTTCTTTCTTAAAAAATCCTTTTTCAATGGCCACATATTGAGGCGCGTAAAAAAGGGAACGTGTGACCTCTGCAATCCGGACTTTTGTTAAATCCTCTTTTCCGCATGCTGCAAGAGGTACGATTAATATACATGCAATCAATATGATCCATCCAGTTTTGATCCATTTCTTCACAATGTTGCCTCCTTCATTAAATGAAAATTATGCCTTTGGGCTGCTTTGGATTATCGTATGATGGAGCGGAAAATATGTGATTGCCCATGCAACACTTTTCTTTCCTGAGTTTTCTGCTAAATAAATTCCATGCAAATGGGGTATAGTTAAGTGGATTGCAAAGTTGAAAAATACGTAAACTTTGCTGCTATGGAACAAGGTGGTTGATTCCCTCTCCAGGATGCTCGCTTTTCACGCAAGCAGGTGAGCCTCCTCGGCTGTGCCTGCGGGGTCTCACCTGCTCTGCTAATCCCGCAGGAGTCTCGCACCTTACGCTCCAATCAACCTGACTTGGCAATGGTAACGCCTTACAGAACAAATTAAAAAAACAACAATCTTTAAGAAAAGGGCCTTAAGAAAAAAGCCCAAGATAAAAGAGAGGGGGGACTTTCATGATGGATGGAACCATCATATCCAAAGTGCGCTTTCCTTCTCCGCATCCGCATATCAAGCTCTATACCGTTACATATCTGTCTCAGGGTCTTCATGTGAAAGGCCTGCTGGCTGAACCGGATGGCGGGGAAATATATGAGGGTTTCTTATACTTGCGGGGCGGAATTAAGAATGTCGGAAAAGTAAGGCCCGGCAGGATCATACAATTTGCATCAAAGGGATTTATCGTTTTTGCTCCTTATTACAGAGGAAACCAAGGAGGCGAAGGTGATGAAGATTTCGCGGGTGAAGATAGAAATGATGCATTCGCCGGCTTTAAGCTGCTTGAAAATCATCATCGTGTAAAGAAGGACCGCATCCATGTATTTGGCTTTTCCCGAGGGGGAGTAATGGCTTTATGGACAGGCATCTCCTGTGAAAATACAGCATCAGTTGTGACATGGGGAGGTGTTTCGGATATGGCTCTAACCTATGTAGAGAGAGTGGAGCTCCGAAGGATGATGAAGCGTGTGATAGGCGGCACTCCGTTAAAGTATCCAGAGCGCTATGAATACAGAACACCATTGTACAAAGCAGAAGAGCTAAATGTTCCAGTCCTGATTATTCATGGCGAAAGGGACCGTAATGTATCTGTGGAACATGCGCACCGATTGGAGAAAATCTTAAAAGAAAAAGAAAAGCTAGTGGAAAGCTGGATATTCAGTGAATACACACATTATTTCCCTCCTGCAGTCAACCGGAAAATAGTTAGTGATTTAACTCAATGGATGAAAGTGCAGAAGCATTAAGTTAAAATGTAAATAGAAAAAGGTTTTAGTAGGAGGATTAATATATGGGGATGCCAATGGAATTGAACACCATGATTGTAACGAAGGGACGCGAAATCCGCAAGGAAGAAAATATGTTCAGCCTTGTGAAGGAGGGGTACAGACTTTATCCGATTGATATTCCAATTGAGGTAAAGAAGACCATTCAAAGTGACTCCAGCGGCATAGGGATTATTAAAAAAATAACATGGGAAAATGAACAGACCGCCATTACCTATCGTCTTGTTTCCTTGAATTCAACCAACTGAATGCCATCCAAAAAAAGCCATAATCCGGCAAGGATTATGGCTTTGGTGATTTAAATAAGCGGGCCGCCTAATTCTTTTATATCACTTGGCACATTGTTGAACTTTTGGAAATTTGTCAGGAATTTTTCTGCCAGTTCTTTGGCGGTTTTTTCATAAGCTGCTTGATCTGGCCATGTTTTCCCGGGCTGGAGCACTTGATCCGGGACCCCTGGCACATGCAGCGGGATATCGAACCCGAATATTTCATCCTTAACGGTTTCCACATTGGATAGTTCGCCTTCAAGCGCAGCCTGAACCATCGCTCTTGTATACGCAAGCTTCATCCTGCTTCCAGACCCGTATCCTCCTCCGGTCCATCCTGTGTTTACAAGGAAGACCTTTGCGCCATGCTGATCGATTCGTTCGCCGAGCATTTCAGCATAACGGCTTGCAGGAAGCGGCAGGAATGGTGACCCGAAACAGGTAGAGAATGTGGCTTCTGGTGATGTCACACCGCGTTCGGTACCTGCTAATTTACTGGTATAGCCGCTTAGAAAATGGAACATGGCTTGCTCTTTGGTCAGTTTGCTGATTGGCGGGAGTACGCCTGATGCGTCTGCCGTTAAAAATATGATGGCTGATGGATGTCCTGCAATGCTTGGGTCAACAATATTATCAATGGACTGGATCTGATAAGCCGCTCTTGTGTTTTCAGTAAGAGAGCTGTCATCATAATCAGCTTCACGTGTAAGAGGGTCAAGGACGACATTTTCCAGCACGGCTCCAAAACGGATGGCATCAAAGATCTGCGGTTCCTTTTCCCTTGATAAATTGATGCATTTGGCATAGCAGCCGCCTTCGATGTTAAAGACCCCGCCTGAAGACCATCCATGTTCATCATCTCCGATTAAACGGCGGTTAGGATCTGCTGAAAGTGTCGTTTTGCCAGTGCCTGATAATCCAAAAAACAAGGCAACATCTCCTTCGCGGCCAACATTTGCGGAACAATGCATAGGCAGAATCTCATTTTCAGGAAGCAGATAATTCATCACGGAAAAGATGGATTTCTTCATTTCGCCAGCATATTCGGTGCCGCCGATTAAAACCGTTTTCATTTCAAAGGAAATAATAATAAAGGTTTCCGTAAGTGTACCGTCAAGTTCCGGATCTGCTTTGAAATCCGGGGCAGAGATAACAGTGAATTCAGAATTATGTCCGCGGAGCTCTTCTTCATTTGGCCGGATGAACAATTGATGGGCAAACAAATTGTGCCAGGCATATTCGTTTATGATTTGAATAGGCAAGCGGGTCTTTTCATCAGCACCTGCAAAACCTTTGAAAACAAAAACTTCTTCTTTCTCTTTTAAATGGCTGATTACTTTATCATAAAGCTTCAGGAATACTTCCTTGGCAATCGGCTGATTGACAGTGCCCCAGTCCACTTTATCAGTGACTGAATCTTCCTTTACTATATATTTATCTCTAGGTGAGCGCCCCGTATATTTTCCTGTTTGCGCTTTCACGGCACCGGTAGAAGTAAGAACTCCTTCTTTGCGGCTTAATACTTTTTCCACTAGCTGCGGAACAGAAAGCTGTACATGTACGTTGCTTCCGGATAATAGTTGATGCAGTTCATTTGAAATGTCTACGGAATTCATGTAAGAGGTACCTTCCTTTACCATATTTAATGTTCAATATAAAATAGTATAACACATTAAGACTATTAATCTATACTAATCACTAACTTTTTATAGCCTTTTTTTAATGGCTAAAATTAATGGTTTGGGAAAATTTAAAGACAGGGGATTTTATCTATTTGGCTCGGAAATAATGCAGTTATTGGAAGTGTAAATAAAGTGAATTATGCCTGTGGAATTTGCCTGCTTTTTCCGCTGTCTGCGGTTCTTATACAACCAGCTATCGCTCAAAAGTGAAGCGGAAATCACCATTGGCCTAAACAAAGCTTGAATGATAGAATATGCGGCCGGGCAAGTTGAAACAGGACTTGCAGGAGTTAAAAAAACGAGGGAATCGATTACACTATACGAGGATTGAAAAATCAGGGCGGAAATGACAAGAAAAAAGAGTTGACATGATTCGACTTCTTACGTTATTATTTTACCTTGTACGGATTCTCTTATCCCGAGTTGGCGGAGGGACAGGCCCGATGAAACCCAGCAACCTGCTATTATTAAACTTGACTCATCTGAATGGTTTGGATGTTATAACAAGTGGAATTTTAGCGATGGTGCTAACCTGATGCAAGGCTAAGAAACCCTTGAACGATAAGAGTGAAAGGATAGATGTCAGACAACAAACCTTTCCTCACTAACCTGGAAAGGTTTTTATGCATTTTTCAAGCCTTTATTTTAACGATAGAGTGCATGTGAGTGTCATATTGTTATTATTCTGCATTTATTATTGGAACTAATAAGGGAATGAGCTCCGTCAAAACAAGTGATGAAAAGGCAGTGAAATCCTGCCGGCTCATAACTAAAACATACCATACTCTAAGGAGGAAATAAGATGTCAAAGAAACGTCGTCTATTTACTTCTGAATCTGTTACAGAAGGCCATCCGGATAAGATTTGTGACCAAATTTCAGATTCTATACTAGATGCAATTCTTGAAAAAGATGCAAATGCCCGTGTTGCTTGTGAAACCTCAGTTACAACAGGTTTAGTACTGGTTGCAGGCGAAATTACTACGTCTACATATGTAGACATCCCGAAAATTGTGCGTGACACCATTGCAGGAATTGGCTATACACGCGCCAAATTCGGTTTTGATGCCCAAACTTGTGCAGTTTTAAGTTCAATCGATGAACAGTCTGCAGATATTGCACAAGGTGTTGACCAGGCATTGGAAGCACGTGAAGGACAAATGTCTGATGAAGAAATCGAAGCAATCGGAGCGGGAGACCAGGGCTTAATGTTCGGTTTTGCCTGCAATGAAACTAAAGAGCTTATGCCTCTTCCGATTTCACTGGCACACAAGCTTTCACACAGATTGACTCAAGTCCGCAAAGACGAAGTTCTTGATTACCTTCGCCCGGACGGCAAAACACAGGTAACTGTTGAGTATGATGAAAACAATAAACCAGTCCGCATCGACACAATTGTTATCTCTACCCAGCATGCTCCTGAAGTCAGCTTAGAGCAAATCCAAAGCGACTTAAAAGAACATGTCATTAATCCAGTGGTTCCTAGTGAATTGATTGATGCAGATACAAAATACTTCATTAACCCGACTGGCCGTTTTGTAATTGGCGGACCTCAAGGGGATGCAGGTCTTACAGGCCGCAAAATCATCGTAGATACTTACGGCGGTTATGCACGCCATGGCGGCGGTGCTTTCTCTGGAAAAGACGCTACAAAAGTTGACCGTTCTGCGGCATATGCAGCCCGTTATGTTGCAAAGAACCTTGTTGCTGCAGGTCTTGCAGACAAGGCTGAAGTGCAGCTTGCATACGCTATTGGTGTAGCTCAGCCAGTTTCCATCTCAGTAGATACATTTGGAACAGGAACCATCAGTGAAGATGTTTTGGTTGATCTTGTGCGCAGCAACTTTGATTTGCGCCCGGCAGGAATCATCAAAATGCTGGATCTTCGCCGCCCAATATACAAGCAGACTGCAGCATACGGACACTTTGGCCGTACTGACGTAGATCTTCCTTGGGAACGTACTGACAAAGCTGATTCTTTAAAAGAACAAGCTGCTCAAGCGTAAAATAGGAAAAAGCTGTCCTTAAAGACCGGAATCCGGCCTTTTAGGGCAGCTTTTTGTTTTTGGCTGTTTCCGTAAACTTGGGATTGTCTCACAGAACTCATGGGAGATTAACTTTTAAATGACGGATTATTTTATGCCAGTATTAAGAATAATAATAAAATGTTTATTCGATGGTTTCAGCATACTTATAATACTGTCCCTTTTCTGCATATTCCCGGACAATCCGCTCCATATCTTTTTTATCTTCTTCTGTTAATTCCCGGATCACTTTAGCGGGCCTGCCAAAAGCGAGCATGTTAGGAGGAATGGTTTTTCCTTGAGGCACCAGGCTGCCTGCCCCAATGAATGCACCTTCGCCGACTTCAGCTCCGTCAAGCACAATGGAGCCCATCCCGATGAGCGAGCCTTTGCGGAGTATACAGCTGTGCAAAGTAACCTGATGTCCGACTGTCACTTCATCTTCAATGATAAGGGGATTTCGCGGACTTTGATGCAGAACGCTGTTGTCCTGGATACTGACCTTTTTGCCTATGACTGTCGGAGCCACATCCCCGCGGATGACCGTGTTGAACCAGATGGACGTTTCCTCGCCGATTTTCACATCTCCGGTTATGATTGAGTAATCCGCAAGATAAACGCTTTCATGAATCTCGGGTATTTTTCCTTTATATGGGTAAATAGTCATCGAGTATCAAATCCTTTCCGAAGCGAGTGTTTTTTATGTATGATTATATAATATCAAATGTTATCATTACATTCTGCAATTGAAGCAATAATACAACTAGAATAGATATTTTAAGGAGGATTTTCTGTATGTGGAAATGGGAGGCTGAAGGCAGCGCCAAAGGTGTAATTGTTATGGTCCATGGTGCAATGGAGCATCATGGGCGCTATAAATGGCTGTCTCAGATGTGGAGGTCATCGGGATACCATGTAATTATGGGGGATCTTCCGGGCCAGGGCATGACAACCAGAGCCTTTCGGGGGCATATTGAATCCTTTGACCAATATTTATATGAAGTAAGAGGCTGGATTGAGGAAGCATATAGTTATTCTCTGCCGGTATTTTTGCTTGGGCATAGTATGGGCGGTCTTGTTGCAATCCGCCTGCTGCAGGAGGAAGAGCTCGATCTTGCCGGTGTAATCCTTTCATCTCCATGTCTCGGTCTGGCATTGCATCCTTCAAAGCTTATGAATGCTCTCTCCCGCGGGCTTAATATTACATTTCCTAAATTAAGAATAGATGCAGGGCTTACACCCGAGTTAGCAACTAGAAATGATGATATCAAAGAATCTGATCTTAATGATTCTCTTTTTGTAACGAAGGTTTCTGTCCGCTGGTATAGGGAACTGCTTAACGCAATGAAAGAGGCGTTTGAAGAAATTCCTGAATTTGAGGATCTTCCCCTTCTGGTCATGCAGGGCGGAGATGATAAAATTGTGGACAAGCGCCTTGTCCGTGAGTGGTTCAATTACAATCTTTGCAGCGAAAAGCAGTTTAAAGAATGGCCGGGACTGTATCATGAAATATTTAATGAGCCTGAAAGAGAAGATGTGTTCCGATATGCCCTTGGGTTTGTGGAGAACAGACTAAGGGCACTAGGCTATATTATGCAGTAATGTACCTCCAATTAAAAAGGTTTGCCTGCCCCAATTAGGGCCGGCAAACCTTTTTATCTTTTTTCGATGGCTATAACAAATGGAGGGCTGTTCACCTGGTTGATAAAACTGTATTGCAGGACATGGGCTTTTTGCTGATCCAGGCCGGCTGCAAACGCAAGGATTTCCTCTTTCTCCCGTGCTCCCCCGGGATGGCCGTGATAAATGACCAAAACAATGATTCCTTCAGGGGCCATGATATCAAGCAGCTGTTCAATGGCCGGAATGGTTGTCGATGCCATGGTTACAATCGTTTTATCGCCGCCTGGCAGGTAACCTAAATTAAAAATTGCTCCAGTTATTTTGCCGAAGTGCTTTTTGGGAATGCTGGCGGTGATATGCTGATGCCCTGTATGGAAAAGTGTGCATTGATGCTCCAGATTGGCATCGGCAAGTTTCTTTGCGGTATGTTCAATTGCTTCTTTTTGAATATCAAATCCGTAAACATGTCCACTTTCCCCTGTGAGCCCTGCAAGGTAGACGGTGTCATGGCCATTGCCTGCTGTACCGTCGATTGCGATGTCACCAGGTGCAATGGCTGTTTGAAGCAATGATTGTGCAAACGGCAGGTTTTTTTTCAGTTTCATGGCTGCACCTCAAGAATCCGTTTGTAAAATTTACCCTGCCAGCTGTCACGTCTTTTAAGCTCTGCGTCTATTGCATTTAACACCTTCCACTTGTTAAGGCTCCACATTGGGCCAACCATCAGTTCGATGGGACCGTCGCCTGTAATTCTGTGAATGATCATTTCCGGCGGGATGATTTCAAGCTGATCTGCAACAAGGCTTATATAATCATCAAAAGATAAAAATTCGAGCAGTCCTTTTTCATATTGTTTTACCATTGGAGTACCCTTTAGAAGATGCAGAAGATGAATTTTAATACCCTGAACATCTAGTTTTGCTGCTTCGCGTGCGGTTTCCATCATCATTTCTGCCGACTCTTGCGGAAGGCCGTTGATGATGTGGGTGCATACCCGGATTCCATGCTTTCTCAGCTTGCTTACCCCTGTTTTATAGCATTCAAAATCATGGGCGCGGTTAATCAGATCGGCTGTTTTTTCATGCACGGTCTGAAGCCCGAGTTCCACCCACAGGTAGGTGCGCTGATTCAGTTCGGCAAGATACTCAACAACATCATCAGGAAGGCAATCCGGCCTTGTGGCAATGGATAGCCCGACAACACCTTCCTGTTTAAGAACAAGCTCATATTTTTCCTTTAATTCTTCAAGAGGAGCATGAGTGTTAGTAAATGCCTGGAAGTAGGCCATATACTTGCCATCCTTCCACTTATCGTGCATCTTCTCGCTGATCTTTTTGAATTGGACTTCAAGATTTTCTGCCCTGTTTCCGGCAAAATCACCAGATCCAGCCGCACTGCAGAAGGTGCAGCCGCCATGTGCCACTGTACCATCACGGTTTGGACAGTCAAACCCGCCATCCAGCGCCACCTTGAATACCTTGTGGCCGAACTCTTGTCTGAGGTGGTAATTCCACGTATGATACCTCTTATCATCTGAAGCATATATAAACGGGTTACTCCCGGACATATCAAAAACCTCCCAAAACCTTGGCTTTACCTCGGTTATATTGTTTCTTTTTACTGCGCGCCTTCTGATGGGTCTTATGCTGGTCGGGGCCCCCCAGGACGGGGGTCACAAAGACGTTGCCGCAGGACGCGGCGTTCGTAGTCTTTGTTCCTCAAAACAGGCGCTTTCGCACTATGTGTAATCCAGCTCCAGCGCCTAGCCTCTCGAGGTCATAAGTCACATCGGAATTGAAGGCAAAGAACGCCTTCTATTCTGATGCGCCTTATGCAGGTCGGAGGCCCCCAGGACGGGGGTCACAAAGACGTTGCCGCAGGACGCGGCGTTCTTAGTCTTTGTTCTGCTATTCAGGCGCTTACGCACTATGTGTAATCCAGCTGCAGCGCCTAGCTCGCTGTGCAAAAGATGTTTTGTCCTCAGAAGGCAAAGAGCGCCTTCTAAGGCCAAAACCCTATTTGCTTCACGAGCTAAACAGGCGCTTTCGCTTTATATGTATCATCTCAAATTTTCGTTTTTTTTTCCACTGGCTTGTGCGGCTTGGGATGGAGTTTAAAATTGGTTTTTCTTGTATGAGATATTACGGGCGGTGTTAGCGGAAACTAGGAGGGATGATGATTTCATCATACAAGCTACCTGGGGAGAGGATATGGATGGCGACAAGACAATCTATCGAGGATTGCCTGCAGCAATGTGAAGCTGCTCTCAGAAGCGGCCTTGAACAGTACAGGGAAGGCGCTAAACAGGAGCATTACGGAGATTTAGCATATACAGATTCACAAGGAATGCTGCAGGAAGCATTAAATGATGTGGACCGGATGTGGGAAAGCAGCAATCATCAGCAGAGAGAGCAGCTGCATAGAATGAGGCTTCAGCTTCAGCAGATGCAAAATAACATGATTCTGCTCAGCCATTAAGAAATTGTACAAAAAGGCACTGAGGAATTTTTATTTCCAGTGTCTTTTTTTGTGCGTTACATTTTATATTTTCAAAAAAAAGCAGAAACTCTAAATTCACGTAAAAGACATAAAAAAAGTATTGCAGGCGTTCTAAAAAAGCAATAGAATAATGTGGGCTCAAAAAGAAACTTACACATAGAAGGAGGTTAATGATGCCTCGATCATTATGGCTTTTAATTATCGGAATGGCCTTGAATGTAACTGCTTCATCATTCCTGTGGCCTTTAAATACAATATATCTTCATAAGTATCTGGGGGAGTCATTATCTGCTGCAGGGCTTGTATTAATGGCGAATTCCCTTGCCAGCGTTTTCGGTAACCTTTGCGGCGGTTATCTTTTTGATAAGGCAGGTGGCTATAAAAGTGTGCTGGCAGGAGTGTTCATTACCTTTGCCTCCTCAATTGGCATGGTAGCCAATCACGAAATAATATCATATACAATCTTCCTGACGCTGTCAGGCTTTGGTACAGGAATTATTTTTCCGGCAATTTTCGCGATGGCTGGCTCTGTCTGGAAAGAGGGCGGAAGAAAATCCTTCAATGCCATATATGTTGCCCAAAATCTTGGTGTGGCACTTGGATCAGCTTTGGGCGGAATTATTGCATCCTACTCATTTCAATACATTTTTGCTGCGAATGCAATTATGTATCTGGCCTTTCTCCTGCTGGCTGTGTTCGGGTTTCGGGGGATTGAAGGTGATGCTGCCGTACAGACTTCGGTATTGAATGAAAGCATACCTGTAAAGCACAGCAAAAAAATTCTTGCTTTATCCGTTCTGTGCGTAGGGTACTTCTTATGCTGGATCGGATATGTGCAGTGGCAATCCACCATTGCTGACTACACTCAGCAAATTGGCTTATCACTGAAGCAATACAGTTTATTCTGGGCAATAAACGGATCGATTATCGTTCTTGCGCAGCCGGTCATCAAAGTACTGATTAAATGGTTTGCCAAAACGCTTAAAATACAGCTTGTTGCTGGAATGCTCATTTTTATCATTTCGTTTACAGTCGCGGCAAATGCGCATGATTTTTCCGGTTTTTTAACTGCAATGGTGATTTTGACGATTGGTGAAATGTTTGTCTGGCCTGCAGTTCCCGCTGTGGCCAATGATTTGGCTGTAAAGGGAAGGGAAGGATTTTATCAGGGTATCGTCAATTCAACGGCAACTGCCGGAAGAATGGTTGGCCCGCTTCTTGGCGGTTTTCTGGTCGATACACATGGCATGAATATGATGTTCAGCATTTTTACAATTTCATTCGTCATTGCCATCTTTACTATATTTATGTATGAACGTGTCTTAAAGAAGGCGGAAGAAAATAATCAGGTGGTTTCAGATCTTTGACCGTCATTTTTGAAGAAAAAGGGCACACATTTCCTTAATTTCTGAATATATAAGGAAAAACTGTTTATAATCTTAAATACCTGCTCTTGCTTTTCTTGCAGAAATTTACTAGAATACCTATATAATTAAATAAAAGTGAAGAACTATGATAAGGAGCAGTAGCGGTTAGAACCTGTTATAGAGAGTTGGCGGATGGTGCAAGCCAATCAGGAGAGATCGTGAACTCGCCTTGGAGTTCCAGGCATGAAGCATTTATTAGTGTCTGGCGTTTATCCGCGTTAAGGAATTTAAGCTGGGCGAGTTTTATTTCGCCAATGTGGGTGGTACCGCGGGAAGATCATACATAATCCTCTCGTCCCTTTTTTGAGGGATGAGGGGATTTTTTATGTTTTATGAACTGTATGCTTATTTTAGGAGGAAAAATCTATGAGTTTTAACCATCGCAAAATCGAAAAAAAATGGCAAAATTATTGGCAGGAACATAAGACCTTCTTAACAAATGAAGAAAAGGGAAAACGGAAATTCTATTCTCTTGATATGTTTCCCTACCCGTCCGGAGCAGGCCTCCATGTGGGGCATCCTGTCAGCTATACGGCAAGCGATATTCTTGCCCGCCTAAAAAGAATGCAGGGATATAAAGTGCTCCACCCTATGGGCTGGGATGCATTCGGCCTTCCTGCAGAGCAATATGCACTTGATACAGGAAACCATCCAGCAGGGTTTACGGAGCATAATGTCAATACATTCCGCCGCCAGATCCAATCACTTGGATTTTCGTATGATTGGGACAGGGAAATTAACACAACTTCACCTGATTACTATAAATGGACACAATGGATTTTTACAAAGTTATATGAAAAGGGCCTTGCCTATATTGACGAAGTAGCTGTTAACTGGTGTCCGGCTCTTGGGACCGTACTGGCAAATGAAGAAGTTATCGACGGAAAAAGCGAACGCGGCGGGCATCCGGTAGAACGCCGCCCAATGAAGCAATGGGTGCTTCGCATTACAGCATATGCCGACCGTTTAATTGATGATCTTGATGAAGTGGCTTGGCCTGAAAATATAAAGGATATGCAAAGAAACTGGATCGGCCGTTCAGAGGGAGCAGAAGTGACATTTGCGATTGAAGGTCATGCAGAAACATTTACAGTCTTTACGACTCGTCCAGATACATTGTTTGGAGCGACATATGCAGTGCTTTCACCAGAGCATCCTTTTGTTGAAAAAATAACGGCAGATGGCCAAAAGGCAGCAGTCGAGGCTTACATCCAGGAAGTGAAAAATAAAAGCGATCTTGAACGGACTGAACTATCTAAAGAAAAGACCGGCGCATTTACAGGCGCTTATGCCATCAACCCGGTCAATGGAGAAAAAATGCCAATCTGGATTGCGGATTATGTTTTGATGAGCTATGGAACCGGAGCCATCATGGCTGTACCTGCCCATGATGAGCGTGATTACGAATTCGCGAAGAAGTTTGATTTACCGATCAAAGAGGTCGTGTTTGGAGGAAATGTTGAAGAGGAAGCATATACCGGAGACGGCAAGCATGTTAATTCCGGATTTTTAGATGGCATGGATAAAGAAAGTGCCATCCAAAAAATGATTGGCTGGCTTCAGGAAAAAGGAATCGGTGAAAAGAAGGTGACCTACCGTCTGCGCGATTGGCTTTTCAGCCGCCAGCGTTATTGGGGAGAGCCTATCCCGATCATTCATTGGGAAGATGGAGCCGTTGAGGCGGTTGCTGAAAAAGATCTCCCTGTCATCCTTCCGGAAACAGCAGAAATCAAACCATCCGGCACGGGGGAATCTCCGCTTGCTAATATTACGGAATGGGTAAACGTCACAGATGAAAACGGAAGAAAAGGACGCCGTGAAACGAACACAATGCCTCAATGGGCAGGAAGCAGCTGGTACTTCCTTCGTTATATCGATCCTCATAATACAGAAGCGATCGCTGATCCTGAAAAATTAAAAGAATGGCTTCCGGTGGATATGTATATCGGCGGTGCCGAGCATGCCGTTCTTCATTTGCTGTATGCACGTTTTTGGCATAAATTCTTATACGACATCGGTGTTGTGCCTACAAAAGAACCATTCCAGAAGCTATTCAACCAGGGAATGATTTTAGGCTCCAACAATGAAAAAATGAGTAAGTCAAAAGGGAATGTCGTGAATCCGGATGACATCGTAAACAGCCATGGAGCAGATACACTTCGGATGTACGAAATGTTCATGGGTCCTCTTGATGCATCGATTGCATGGTCGACAAATGGGTTAGATGGCTCACGCCGCTTCCTTGACCGTGTCTGGCGGCTATTGGTAGAGGAAAACGGATCCTTATCAACAAAAATTACAGGAAAAGATGATGGAAAGCTTGAAAAAGTGTATCATCAGACTGTTAAAAAAGTAACCGAGAATTATGAGGAATTGAAATTCAATACAGCTATTTCACAATTAATGGTATTCATCAATGACGCTTATAAAGCGGATGTTCTTCCAAAAGCATATGTGGAAGGATTTGTGAAGATGTTGTCACCTGTCGCTCCTCATATTGCTGAAGAGCTTTGGGAAATGCTTGGACATACAGGTACCATCACATATGAAGCATGGCCTGCTTATGATGAAGCAAAGCTTGCTGACGATGAAATTGAGATCGTTCTTCAGGTAAACGGAAAAGTGAAAACAAAATTAATGGTACCTGCTGATACATCGAAGGAAAAATTGGAAGAAATCGCAATGGGCGACGATGCAATCAAAGAACAAATCGATGGGAAAACGGTCCGCAAAGTAATTGCCGTTCCTGGCAAGCTTGTAAACATAGTAGCGAACTAATAGTGTAACAGCAGACACCTCCATAATTTGGAGGTGTTTGCTTGTTGCAAACTCACGGCTTGTAAGCACAATCAGCCGCTATCTTCGGCCCCAGCTTTTAGAAAGATTCAAAAAAAGCTGTTATAATAAAGGAAAGCACATCAGTTTGGAAAATAATCCTCCACTGGTGGCAGCAGCAGAGTCAGCCGGGCTTTTTCGTGCAGTAATCCCTGGCTTGAGATGGGTTTTACTGCCTGACAGCCGTATGCAAATAAAATAATTTTAAAGAGGTGCACATATGGAAGAAATCAAAGAAATTACTACAGAAGAACTGCAAAAGAAGATAGAAGCCGGGGAAAATCTTGAACTTGTGGATGTCCGGGAAGATGATGAAGTTCAATTTGGCATGATTGAAGGTGCCAAGCATATCAGAATGAATACTATTCCTGATAATCTGGATTATTTTGATAAAAATAAAGAATATATTTTTATTTGCCGCTCTGGACGCCGCAGCATAAATGTATGCCACTATATGCATGACCAAGGATTTAAAGTGCGGAACATGACTGGCGGAATGATGAATTGGGACGGAGAAGTCATTGTTAAATAATTTCCTTTTTCAGGTATATTTTTACTGATTGATGGGAACCCTGTTTTAAAAAAGGCAGGGGAGAGGCATTGATCCAAGTAAAGCTATTTGATTATGAGCATGAAAAAGATCTGGAATCAGAAATGAATGTGTTTCTAAAGAATATCCGTGATAATCAAATTGTGGATATCAAATACAATGTCGCTGCGACTGGCGAAGAAGAAGAGGAACAAATCTACTGCTTCAGTGCCATGGTCATTTACAAGAAATAAGAGGCTATCCTTAATGGATGCCTCTTTTTCTATGCTGTGCCGCAATCAGTATGAGTTCATTTTCTGGGACTTGCTGTATAATGCTGCATTCTGGCCAGCAAGCCGTCCGGTCACAAGTGCGGAGGTAATATTATAGCCTCCGGTGTATCCGTGGATATCAAGAATTTCACCGCAAAAGTATAGCCCGTCCATGAATTTTGAAGCCATTTCCTTTGGATGGATTTCTTTGACTGAAACACCGCCGCCTGTTACAAATGCCTTTTCAAGCGGCTGTGTCCCGTTTACGGTAAAACGGAAATCCTTGCAAAGAGAAGCAAAAGCCCTTAGTTTTTCGTGTGAAATCGTTCCTCCTTGTTCTTGAAGGCCGATTTCGTTTTTTTCAAGGAGGAAATGCAGGTAACGCTCTGGCAGCAAACCCTTGAGTGCATTTTTAATGGCTTTTTTAGGCTCGTCCTTCACTTCTTTCATGATATCCTGGAATAATTCCTCTTTGTTTTTGTCAGGCAAAGCATCAAGCATCATGGTCACACGGGGGAGGTTCCACTTTTTCATGGCTTTTACAACAAATTGGCTGCAGCGCAGGACAGCGGGACCCGAGATGCCAAAATGGGTGAATATCATATCCATTTTATGTGTAATAAGGCTTTTTCCCTTAGGATTGAGAACGCTTAAGTCTGCATCTCGTAAAGAGAGCCCCTGGAGAGTTTTATTCTTGATAAATTCCTCATCGCTTGTAATGGGGACCTCTGTTGGAAACAAATCTGTTATGGTGTGGCCTGCCTTTTTCGCCCAGGCGTATCCGTCGCCTGTAGAACCGGTATGAGGCACAGATTTGCCGCCGACCGCTATCACGATTGCATCTGCAGAAAAATACTGGCCATCCTTGAATCTAACTCCCGCAGTCCTGCCGTTTTCATACTCTACATCTGCAACTGGGGAATTAGTGAAAATAGTGACATTCAAATCTTTCAGCTTTGAAATCAGGGCATCTACAACACTTTGTGCCTTATTGTTTACAGGAAACATCCGGCCATGATCTTCTTCTTTCAGCTGAATTCCCAGCTTTTCAAAAAAGACAATAATATCTTCATTATTAAATACAGAAAATGCACTATATAAAAAGCGTCCATTTCCTGGTATGTGTTTTATAATTTCATCAATGGAAAGGCGATTTGTAACATTGCACCGCCCGCCGCCGGATATGGCAAGCTTTCTGCCCAATTTTTCTCCTTTATCAGCCAAAAGGACTTTTAATCCCTTTTCACCGGCAGCAATGGCAGCCATTAACCCTGATGGCCCGCCGCCAATAACTATTACATCATATTTCATCTCTATCACCGCTTCTTGTCTATTTCGTAAACTTTGTTGCTGCTGAACAAGGTGGTTGATTTCCGCCCAATCAACCTGACTTAACAATGGGACGCCTCACAGAACTTATTTAAAAACAACGATCTTTAAGAAAATTTTGTTGCTATGAAACAAGGTGGTTGATTTCCTCTCCAGGATGCTCCCTTTCCGCGGGGCAGCAGGTGTGCCTCCTCGGCTGCGCCTGCGGGGTCTCACCTGTTCTGCTCATCCCGCAGGAGTCTCGCACCTTACGCTCCAATCAACCTGACTTGAGAATGGGTTGCCGTACATAACAAATTAAAAAAACAACAATCTTTAAGAAAAGAGCCTTAAGAAAAGAGCCTTTTCGTATAGTGTTCACTTTCTGAATCCAAAGCTTAGCTTGCTGAGACCTGCAGGATGTGGGTCTCAAAGACGTTGCCCCAGGACGCGGCGTTTTTAGTCTTTGATCATCTGACCGAAGCGTTTGCGCTTTTTTATTAGTCCAGCTCCAGCGCCTAGCCTCTCGAGGTCATAAGTCACGCAAGAATAGAAGGCAAAGAGCGCCTTCTAAGGCCAAATCCCTATTTGCTTCGCAAGCTGGTCAAGCGCCTGCGCTTTTATATTATAATGCATTCTTTATATGGAAGTAAAAGTTTCTTGGTGTGTATGGAATGTTATGGCAAATGGTTATTCCTTGTTGTGGTGTATTTCTTTTGCTAAACTTCTTGATGATGCCTTGCATCTAGGAAAAGGAAATGGTTTCCTCATTGTAAATGGGAAGAGGAAAGAGTAAACTGTTTTTAGTTTTAATAGCCGCTTTATAGTGGTTTTCCAGAAGCTTCATAAAGTCATTTGTGGTAGTATTAAGAGCGTGTGAAAACGTTAACTGAACATAGGCAGGAAGGGATTAGATGTCATCCAAGCTTTTAAGAGGAACTTTTATTTTGACTTTTGGAATGGTGCTGTCTAAATTAATTGGATTGTTTTATGTAATTCCTTTTGAAGCGCTTGTAGGCGCAAAGGGTTCTGAACTCTATCAATATGCATACATTCCGTACACTTTATTCATCAGCCTTGCAACTGGAGGGCTGCCTCTGGCTGTTTCAAAATTTGTTTCCAAATATAATGCACTTGAGGAATATGCAGTTGGCCAAAGGCTATTCAAATCCGGTCTGAAAATCATGATGGTCACTGGATTTGCTGCATTTGTTCTTATGTACATATCTTCTCCATCAATCGCCAGCTTTGTGACTGTCAGCAAAAGCCAGAATTTTACGGTAGAAGATATAACGACGGTCATGAGAGCGGTGAGTTTTGCCTTGATCCTCGTGCCATTTATGAGCCTGATCAGGGGTTATTTTCAGGGCCATCAGTCCATGGGCCCTACAGCTGTTTCACAAGTCGTGGAGCAGGCAGTCAGGATCATTGTCCTTCTTGGGGGAGTGTTTATTGTGATGAAGGTGATGGATGGAAGTCTTGTCACCGCCATCAGCATTGCCACCTTTGCAGCAACTGCAGGGGCTGTCGGAAGCCTGGCTGTTCTTCTCTGGTACTGGAAAAAGAGAAAAGACGACATTGCGGATCTTCTGGTGAAGGATAAGGGTGCTGTGCAAATATCCTTGCCGCAGATTTATAAAGAAATACTTATATCGTCTATTCCATTTGTTTTTGTCGGTATTGCAATGCCGCTGTTTCAATGGGTGGATACATTGACCTTTAATAGGGCTATGGCCAATATCGGCCAGGCGAAAATGTCAGGAAATGCACTAGGAATCCTGAACTTTTCAGCACAGAAACTGGTCATTATTCCAATGACTCTTGCGACGGCCTTTGCGATGAGCATTGTTCCGACCGTTACAAAGGCATTTATTGAAAATAGGATGGATACCTTCAGCAACCAGCTGAATCAGGCCTTTCAGATTTTAATGTTTTTGACATTGCCTGCAGTCATCGGAATGTCCATCTTGGCTAAACCTGTTTATACGGCTTTTTACGGTTATGATGCGCTAGGGGCCAGTGTTCTCGAGACTTATGCGCCAGCAGCGATATTATTCGCCCTTTTCTCAGTTACTGCAGCTGTTTTGCAGGGAATCAATCAGCAAAAGTTTACTGTGCTCAGCCTGCTGACAGGAATCCTGATTAAATTAGCCCTAAACATTCCCATGATAGAAATGTTTCATACTGAAGGCTCCATTTATGCGACAACAATCGGATATCTGGCAGCTTGTCTGATTAATATGTATATCATTACTTATTTTACAGGCTACAAATATAGAATGGTCATTCAAAGGACTTTGCTTATGGCAGCATTCACTGCAGGAATGGCTTTAGTTGTCGGGGGAGCGGAATGGCTCCTGGCGCCTGTCCTTAATCCTGAAAATAGAATGCAGTCTGTTCTCTTTACGGTCATTTGTGCAGGATTAGGTGCCATTGTGTACTTTATACTTTCAGTTAAGAGCGGCCTTGCCATTCAGCTTTTTGGCAGGAGAATCGAAAGACTCCAGCAGAAGCTCCGGCTTAAATTTTAATGCATCTAGTGTTTACTATAGGAAAATATCGGGAAAAGATATTTTTGTTTAACAAGGCCTTGCCGTTTTTTAAGTGGCAGGGCCTTTTAAAAGAGGAACCGCATTTATTAAGGGGGATACTATGAGAATCGATAAGCTACTGTCCAATGCAGGATTAGGAAGCAGGAAAGATGTGAAAAAGCTGCTGAAATCCGGTGCAGTCAAAGTGAATGAAACAGTAATCAAAAGTTCAAAGGAACATGTGGAACCCGATGCGGATGTAGTAACTGTTCATGGAGAAGAAGTGCAATACAGGGAATTTATTTACCTGATGATGAATAAACCTCAGGGGGTTTTATCGGCTACAGAAGATAAATACCAGGAAACAGTAATTGATATTCTCCAGCCTGAGGATCAGATATTTGAACCATTTCCAGTTGGAAGGCTGGATAAGGATACGGAAGGGCTTTTGCTTCTTACAAATGATGGATCCCTTGCACATCAGCTGCTTTCTCCCAAGAAGCATGTGCCCAAAACCTATTTTGCAGTCATTGAAGGGAAAGTCACTGATCAAGATGCAAAAGCATTTCGTGAGGGTGTTGAATTTGATGATGGATACGTGACAAAGCCCGGTGAATTGAACATTTTGAAATCAGGACTGACTTCTGATATAGAATTAACAATTACCGAAGGGAAATTTCATCAGGTCAAAAGAATGTTTGAGGCAGTTGGCAAAAAGGTCGTTTATCTGAAGCGAATTTCCATGGGCAGCCTGCAGCTTGATGAGGAGCTGGAACTCGGGGAATACAGGGAATTGACCAACGAAGAAATCGAAGAACTTAAATCAGGCTACAATCCTGAAGAATAAAAAATAATTTCTGATTATCGCAAAAAAACGAGGCGGACTCCTAAGCCGGCCTCGTTCTATTTATATGTTTTTTCTTTTTTTATATCTGTTAACCTGCATGCTGCAGGCTGTGTAATGCTAAGATGACACCTTTACCCTCTTGTTAGTGATGGTCCATAAGCCGCGGCTTGGGCTTTTGACTAAGTCGTTATAGGCTAACACATTTAAATCGCGCTGTACCGTTCGAGGAGTGATGCCAAATTCTTCTACAAGTTCTTGAGTAGAAACCGTACCGTTATTACTTATAAACATATAAACGGATTTAATACGGGTTAACATGCGATTTGTTGAAGGTTTCAAAAAATCACTCCCTATTCTTTTTCATTGTTCCTGGGACGAATGAAAACACAACCGATATTCAGGGCAGCATTTCAGCAGCCGCTATGTACTTGCTATACCACTTTGGACCTCCTGTGAAACATTTTATGAAAAGACAAGATGTCTTTTGCTTATATTTTACCTCTTTATAAATGGAAATTCTACAAATTCGCATTAAATTAACGAAATATTAAATTTTTTAATTGGGACTATATCTATATGCAGGTAGCTATGGTTTTTAATACCTCGAAAAGGAAAAATATACATATAGGTTTAAAATATGTAATTGTGTATAATTTACTTGTTCTGTGGAATTTATGGAATTATTTTTCAAAGGCTCTTTTCTTAAAGATTGTTGTTACTTAAACAGTTCTCGAGGCAATTCCATTGTTATAGCAGGTTGATTGGAGCGGAAGGTGCGGAGACTCCTGCGGGATCAGCGTGACAGGTGAGACCCCGCAGACGCAAGTCGAGGAGGCTCAGCGCACGCCCCGCGGAAAGCGAAGCATCCTGGAGGGGAAATCAACCCCTTGTTTCATATCAACAAAGTTTATGAAAACAGCCTTTTCAAAAGAAATCAGGAGGACTATAGATTGATAGGAAGAGAAGCACTCAGGAACCGTCTTGTGCACAATAAAGAAAACCTCTATTTTGCAATTACTGCATTAATCGGCATTATTAGTTACATTTTGTTATTCTTCTCGGTGATTGGCATTGCCATCAGTTTGATAATCATGATTTTTTCTTTTCTTGCCCACTCGCTGTCCATGGCATCCATCCGCCGGAATGGTGTAAGGGTCAGTGAAAATCAATTTCCTCATATTTATGAAAAGGCGGAAATACTGGCTGCTGCAATGGAGCTGGCTTCGATTCCATCTATTTATGTGATGGAATCATCAGGTATTTTAAATGCCTTCGCATCGCGCTTCTTCGGGAAGAATATGGTGGTCATTTATTCGGAAATATTTGATTTGTCAGATGAGAGGGAGGATCAGCTGCTCTTTGTTCTTGCACATGAATTTGCCCATTTAAAGCGGCGCCATGTTTTAGTGCATACATTATTACTTCCATCTATGTTTGTGCCGCTGCTGAGTGAAGCATATTTAAGGGCTTGTGAATACACTTGTGACCGCTATGCAGCTTTTTATGTAAATAATACTGAAGCATCAAAGGAAGCTTTAGCCATGCTTGCCATTGGGAAGAAACTGGCTCCGCAAGTTAATAAAGAAGCATATATTGAACAAATTCGGGAAGAGTCCGGATTTTTCGCCTGGATGAGTGAAAAGCTTTCCACTCATCCAGATTTGCCAAAACGGATAAATTCTCTTGATAACTGGCTCGATCCGGAAGAAAAGCCGTTAGTGAAAGAAAAGAAAAAATCAGTAGTGCTGGGCCTTGCTGCTGCATTAATAATCGGCATTTTGATTATAGCGGCCGCTGCTGGCATTGGAACATGGGCGGTGAAATCGGGTGTGCTGGATACCTTTTTAGATGAAGCGGGCCTGGTTCAAGGATACACCTCCCTTATGGAGGCTGCCTCTACTAATGATACAGAAAAACTGAGAGAGCTTCTTGCCGGCGGTGCAAATTTGGAGGAAAAAGACAATGAAGGATTTACAGCTCTTCAATGGGCTGTAAGCAACGATAATAGGAAGGCGGCTAAGTTCCTTTTAGAACATGGCGCAAATGTGAATTCAAGAGACTCATGGAGAGCCACTCCGCTTATTAATGCTGTTTCCAATAATTCATCTGAAATGGCAGAAATGCTGATTCAAGCAGGTGCGGACCTTTCCTATGAAGATGATGAAGGATTCACAGCATATGACTACGCCGTGGAAAATGAAAATGAACAGCTGCAGAGCTTGTTATCAAAAAAAAATAGCCATATAAAAAAACAAAGCGATATTTAGGAGCAGGCTATCTTTTTTGCAAACAGACATGTTTCTCATGAATATGCCGGTATATTATATTCTGGCCCAAGGCATAATCTGTGATATAATAAATTTTGAAAAAAAACAGGAAAAAGAGGGGCTTGAATGAAGAGTAAAGAGATTTTTTCATGGGTTAAAGCACTTGCTATTGCAGTCATTTTGGCTTTTGTCATCAGAACCTATATTTTTGCTCCTATTGTAGTGGATGGAGAATCCATGATGCCTACATTGCAGGACCATGAGCGTATCGTGCTTAATAAGTTCGGAACTAAGATCAATGATATCAGCCGGTTTGATATAGTCGTTTTTCATGCAACCAAGGAAAAGGACTTCATCAAGAGGGTAATCGGGCTGCCTGGAGATCATATTGAATACCGTAATGACACCCTTTATGTGAACGGGAAGAAATATAAAGAGCCATATCTTGATAAATATAAGAAACAGATGTCAGGCGAGCCGTTAACGGCAGATTTTAGCCTAGAAGATGTTACAGGCAGCACTACTGTTCCGAAAGGCCAGCTTTTTGTGATGGGGGATAACCGCCAAAACAGCATGGACAGCCGTGAAATCGGCACGATATCCGTGGATAAAATAGTCGGCAAGGCAGGTCTAGTGTATTGGCCAATCAAAGAAATTAAAACTGTAAACTAAACTAAGAAGACGCCGGGGAGAGACCGGCGTCTTTTTGTTTGGCTCTTTTCTAAAGGCTGTTTTCGTAAACTTTGCTGCTATGGAACAAAATGCTGATTTCCGCATCAGGATGCTCGCTTTCCGCGGGGCAGGCGGTGGGCCTCCTGCGGGGTCTCACCTTCCCGCTAATCGCACAGGAGTCTCGCACCTTGCACTCCAATCAACCCGGTTTAACAACGGGATCGCTTCACAGAGCATATTAAACAACAATCTTTAAGAAAAGAGCCTTTAAAAAAAAAGACAAAAAAAAAGACCTGATTGCAAAGTAAGTAGTTCAGATAATGGTGGAGAAAACTTAAAACAACAGTGTAATTCCCTTACCAAAAATCATTTGAATTAACAGACTAAATATCAGTTTATTTAACACGTTTTAAATTATTATTGTTAAGTTAAGACTTCTACTTAACTTCGATTACAAAGGCATAACTTGAATTCCCTTTTTCCCATCTTGCATAAACATCGTACACATATATGCCCTTTTCCTTTGGCAACAGAATCGCATTATCATTTATTGAAACATTTTCTGTTTTTTCATTGGTACGCCATTGAGTTACATTTAATGTATCCTCTTGCGGTTTATTTTTAAACTCTATTTTCAGTTTAGATTGCGGAGATACAACGATAGGTTTTATGTCTTGATTTTTAATGATTTCTGGCGGAGAACTCGTATCAGCACAAATTGAATTAAGCAATCCTCTCCAACAATACGAACCTTGTATGGCTTCAACCTTTTTATCTTTGACAGTTATTGTTGGTGAAGGTGGTTTTACACTAAATAGTCCTATAACGAAAAAAATCCCAACTGCTAACACAATTAACACTATTATAGTAATTAAAGTCTTTTTCATTCTCTTCCCCTTAATGGATTTCCTGAAAATATTGTAATTTTCTGAATAATATATATATTTATTTTAACACATAATTCCAAAATCCTAAAAAAGAGTTCGTTATTATCAAACGACCTCTATTACTGCTATTTTATGTATAGTTTAACAAAAATTACTGATGTATAGGCAAAAATAAAGGGCTAAATCACTTTGCGATTTAACCCTTTATTTACTATGCTATTTAGAATGTTTCTCCACAAAAACTGAACTACTTAATTTCAAAATCATATCTTTTTTGTTCTTAGCCGCCTATATAGGACATTTCAATTTTTTCCTGATGAATGTTTTTACCTTCTGCCCGTTCATCTGAGTATCTATCTTTCCGGTGATTCCAGAGGGAAACAATATGATCAGTCAATTCGCTGTCAGTCATATCAGACCGCAGAAGTCCCTTTATATCGTGTCCGTTCCCATTAAACAAGCAGGTATAAAGGCTTCCGTTTGCAGAAAGTCTTGCCCTGGTGCAGCTGCCGCAAAACGATTCAGAAACAGAGGTGATAAATCCGACTTCGGTATCTGTACCCTTGTAGCGATATCTTTTTGCTACCTCACCATAATAATCTGCTTCTGCCGGCTCAATTTCAAATTCAGATTGCAGCAGGTCAATAATTTCTTTCTTTGTCACAACATTTTCCATTTGCCAGCCATTTGTGCTCCCGACATCCATGAACTCGATGTAACGGAGCTGTATTCCTTCTTTAAGGCAAAAACGTGCCATTGGCAGGATCTGATTCTCATTCAGCCCTTTTTTAACAACCATGTTTACTTTAACACCCAGCCCTGCTTCTTTAGCAGCCCGAATGCCTTCCATAACAGCTTTGGTTCCTATATTTCTGCCGTTAATTTGCTTGAATAGCTCATCATCTATGCTGTCTAGGCTGATATTTACACGGTGCACACCTGATTCTTTTAATTCTTTCGCGTATCTTTTAAGAAAAACGCCATTGGTTGTTAAACCAATATCTTTAATTCCTTCAATTTGTGACAAGTTCTTAATTAACTTGGGAAGATCTTTTCTGAGGAGGGGCTCTCCTCCAGTCAATCTCAATTTTTCAACCCCAAGGCTTGCAAATATTCTGGCCGTCCGCTCAATTTCCTCATAAGACAGCAATTCGCTTTTAGGAAGAAAATGAAAATTTTCATTAAAAATCTCAGCAGGCATGCAATATTGACATCTGAAGTTGCAACGATCTATAACAGAAATCCGCAAGTCTCTTAAGGGTCTGTCCAGAGCGTCTTTGACTTTGGTGTTATACAAACTTCTTCACTCCCTTAGAGGTATGAATTCGGCAAATGTTAATTGTTTTATCTATTTATATCTTCAAAGATTAATCGGTATTTTCAAACAGTTATTCACCGTTTTTTTGTCCTGGATAAAAACAGGGATAATGAAATAATAACTGATTGTATCATTTTTTGTGAGTTTTGAACAATAATCAGCTTAAGGTTTTTGCCGCAAGTCTAATCTGTATAAGATATGCAGCTTTAGGAGCAATAAATGACCATGCAAAAAACCGGATTTCAACAAAACAAAAATCTTCTAAAAGGCAAAAGAATATGCTGCCTTTTGTCATTCTCGTTCTGCAGATTCCGGCTTAATGTCCATCATTGTTAAAATTTATATATATTCTTTGACTTCCGTCCGCTCCGTATTACTTAATCCCAAGGGCAATCTTGGCATATCGTGACATTCTATCTTTTGTCCAAGGCGGATTCCAGACAATATTGACTTCTGTTTCTTTAATTTCCGGAATATCTTCAAGCACATATTTCACTTGATCCACAATGGTGGCGGCAAGAGGGCAGCCCATAGCAGTCAGTGTCATGGTTACAGTAGCCAGACCTTCTTCATTTAAATCAGCATCATAAACTAAACCTAAATTTACTATATCTATGCCAAGTTCAGGGTCGATGACCTGTTCTAAAGCCCCCATAATGTTATCTTTTAAATCCTGGTCCATGCTTTTTCACTCCTTCACTGAATCTTTCTTATGCTTTTTATCATAACATTGTATGCCACGTGAGTTAAGCTTTTTGCCCTGCTTGTCCCAAAAAGGTTTCAAACCATTCAGCTGTTTTCAGCACACCTTCCCTGCTTACTTTATGTCCTGCTTGTTTATCCAGGATAAACTGCAGCTTTCCCTTGGCATGGGCATAAGCGGGGCGCATGGACTCATAAAAGTCGGATGCATGCTTATATGGGACTACAGGGTCTTTGGCGCCGTGCCAATACAGCATCGGCCTGCCTGCAAGCTTATCGCTGTGCAGGCTGAGGTCATAGTCGCGTATCAGCTCAAGCTGTTTGTTCATTTCCTGCTGGGGGATGTTTATATCCGCTGCCTGTTTTTGGATGTTTTCCATTTGCATCTGGGCATATTTAACATAAGAAGGATTGCCCATAAGGCTTACACCTGCACTGATCCATTTATAAACAGCCATGGCACCATTTGTTATAATACCGCCCATCGAAGTCCCTGATATGCCTATTTTATCCGGTAAAATCAAATTCCTATTAAGCAGATCATCCTTTAAGATTTCGATTTCCTTAATGGTCTGTACAACCGTGCCCCAGAATCGCATCATTAATTGAGTTTCACTGTACCCCTGAGAGCGCTCGCCGTGATAAACAGCATCAGGAAGAAGGACCCTGAAACCTTTTTCAGCCATTAAATAGGCATAATGAAGATTATGCTCCTTAGCGCTCGTAAATCCATGTATGAAAATGATAAAAGGAAGTTTTTCATCATATCTTTCTTTTTGGGCTATATGCAGGACAGGTATATCCTCTATCCTTTCCTTTTCAATGACCACCAATGAAAATCCCTCCATCGTGAATACTATTTAATATATGTTATATATTTTTACTATACAGGAATGTCCAAAGAATGAAAAAGAATTAACTTTCGCTTAAAATGGAAGTAAACTTAATATTGTAGCATGTAATACAATACTGAAAACAGAGGGTGACCTTATGGCTGAAAAATACTTAATCGCATTAGATCTAGATGGAACATTGCTTACTGACAATAAATCCATATCTCCGCGTTCAAAAAAGGTTCTTTCCCAATTAAAAGACAGAGGTCACGAAGTCATGATTTCTACAGGAAGGCCTTTCCGCTCGTGCGAGGTTTATTATCAGGAGCTCGGCCTGACTACACCAATCGTCAACTTCAATGGTGCATTTGTTCACCATCCATTAGATAAAAGCTTTGGAACATACCATTCTCCGCTGGATATAGATGTCGCCAAACAAATTGTAGATGCATGTGACAGCTTCCATTATCACAATATAGTTGCTGAAGTCAGAGATGATGTTTACTTCCATTATCATGACGAAAAGCTGATTGATATCATGCGTATGGGAAATCCTGTTATCACAACAGGGGACCTTAGAAGTTTTCTTAATGTGCCCCCAACAAGCATGCTCATACATACTGATGCCCAGCATGTCGCCCAAATCAGGGAGCATTTATCAGATGTGCATGCAGAAGTAATCGATCACCGCAGATGGGCTGATCCATTCCATGTAATTGAAATCGTTAAATCCGGCTTAAACAAAGCGGTAGGATTGGAAAGGGTCGCAAAATATTTTGACATTCCAAGAGAAAGAATCATTGCTTTTGGCGATGAAGATAATGATTTTGAAATGATAAAATATGCAGGTACAGGTGTCGCGATGGGAAATGGTCTCGATGAATTAAAAGAAATGGCCGATGAAATCACGCTCAGCAATGAAGAAGACGGAATTGCTGTATTCCTGGAAGAAAAATTCAATCTTAAATGAGCAATTCTAATTCCATATTTTTACGCTGTTAATATCCCGACTGACAGCCAAACTATTGATGTACAGGAAGCAATTCAATTCCGGTGCAATGCTTTAAATACGGAGGCGATAGTGATGGGTAAAAGCAGTAAATCCAAACGATTTGTCAAGCAGGGCATGGATACTGTATCCAAGCATGCTGAAAAAATCCCTTATCATTCTACGTACGCTGAAGCAGAAGAAAGAAAGCTCCAAAGCATGTCAGAACAAAGTTATGGTGGTTTCTAATGGCAAATAAATTATTTCAGCAGGCTCGCGACTTCGTAAAGGAAGCCCTGCATGCAGATCATGACGAGCATCAGCAAAATCAAGTGCATCAAAAGCAAGACACCGAGGAAATTGCCAAGAATGCCCTTTCCTCAGCTTTTGCAAATTCAACTGCTGCCGAAAAGGAACAGTTGAGCGAGCTTCAAAAAGAGCTTGAGGGGAAACTCTAAAGCCTAAATGCCCGCAGCAGAATAAAAGTCTTAGCCTTGCGTATGTAACAGGTTTTTCTGCTTCGTTCCATATGTATAGGCAAAACAAAAGGAAGGCCAAGCCCCATTGAGGAGCTTGGCCTTCTTTTAAACGTTAATCATTATTGCTGTTTCGGGCTTTTCCGCCTTTTTCACCGATTTCCCGGTAAAAGTCTTTATCGTGATTTTTTGAAGTGGCTTCTCCGCCCTTTTCGCCGATTTCCTGATAAAATTCTTTATCATGGTTCTTTGCAGTGGCTTCTCCGCCCTTGCGTCCAGCTTCTTCTCTGCTCATCTTGCCATTCTGATTGTCAGCCATTTTTCAACCACTCCTTAGAATTTTTTTAAAAACGGTTTATGGACTTAAGAAAAACTCCCGAATCTGTGATGCTGTATATTTAGAACATTAGTCGTTGTTGTTATTGCGGGAATTTCCGCCTTTTTCGCCAATTTCCCGATAGAAGTCTTTATCGTGGTTCTCTGATGTGGCTTCTCCGCCCTTTTTGCCGATTTCCTGATAAAATTCCTTATCATGGTTCTCTGATGTGGCTTCTCCGCCTTTTTTGCCGATTTCCTGATAAAATTCCTTATCATGATTATCAGCTGTGGCTTCTCCGCCCTTTTGTCCAATTTCCTGATAAAAATCTTTGTCGTGATTGTCAGCGGTGGCTTCTCCGCCTTTTTGCCCGATTTCCTGATAAAAATCTTTGTCGTGATTTTTCGAAGTTGCTTCTCCGCCTTTACGGCCTGCTTCTTCTCTGCTCATTTTCCCATCTTTTTGGTTAGCCATTATGAATCACTCCTAAATAAGATTTTTGTAAGTTACACTACTGAAAATAGCCCTTTTTACAGAACAATAAACATGAAAAACCAGGTTTTTTCCAATTGTAATATAGCCGTTATGTTCTTTACATTTTGTAATATGAAAAATGGTTTAATCCTTTCTAAATGCTCCAAAGACTGCTGCCGTTTCGACAATATTCGTAAAAGCCGTCGGATCTTCTTCCCTGATTATTTGCTCCAGATCGTATAGCTCATAGCGGGTGATGACAATCATCATCATTTCTTTATTTTGATTAGTAAAGGCCCCTTTGGCAGGAACAGATGTAATGCCCCTGACAAGTTTGGCATGAATGGCTTTTTTTAATTGTTCTCCCTTATTTGTGACAATCATGACTGTAAGCTTTTCATGGCGGGTATGGATTGCATCAATTACCCGTGTGGAAGCATATAGGGTCACAAGCGTATACAAAGCATTTTGCCAGCCGTAAATACTTCCTGCGGTAATAATGATAATGCTGTTAAGCATAAAGAAATACACGCCGACAGGCTTATCCTTGATCTTGGAAAGAAGCATGGCAATGATGTCCATTCCTCCTGTAGATGCACCGAATTTCAAGGTCAGCCCCACTCCGACAGCCGCAATAACACCCCCAAAGACGGCATTTAGAAGAATATCAGGCGATACATGCTTCACCGGCAGTACTTCAAGGAAAATGGTCGATAACAGAACACTGATAAAACTGTAAAATGTAAAAGACTTTCCTATTTTTCTCCAGGCAATAATCGTAACGGGCACATTTAATACAAACAGCAATATTCCCGTCGATATATTAAAAGGCGCAAAAGAGCCCAGCAGCTTAGACAAAAGCTGGGCTGCTCCGGTAAATCCGCTGGCGTAAACATTTGCCGGGATCAAAAAGAAGTTCATGGCGATTGCATTCAAAAAGGCGCCAATCACCACTACAATAATTTTTTTTGCTTCTACTATGTACATAAAAGTCCTCCATTCTTCTTAAACATTAGTATCCTATTCCCCTCAGCCAGTTATTCTAGACATGAATGGATTGTAATTTTCCAGCAGTATGCGTAAACTGGGTATATTAACTCAATTTCATGTTTTCGTCGGCACCTAACAAAACAGGCATACTATCCGCTATGCCTATACATACCATTCAACAGCGAAATGTTATTTTGCTTCACTTAATATGGAGCTGAACCCATTCAAACCGCTGTTTGGGCTTGAATAGATGAACTTGATTTAATCTAAAGGCTCTTTTCTTGAAGATTGCTGTTTTTTAATGAGTTCTGTGAGGCAATTTCATTATTAAATGAGGTTGATTGGAGCGGAAGGTGCGAGACTCCTGCTTAGATTAGCGAAGGTGAGACCCCGCAGGCGCAGCAGAGGAGGCTCACCGCTTGCGTGAAAAGCGAGCATCCTGGAGCGGAAATCAACCCCTTGTTCGAAAGCAGCAAAGATTACGAAAGCAGCCAATCTAAAAAACAATATTGTTTTAGAAAGCAGGTGCAATAATGACCATTCAAATTTTAACAGACAGTGCCAGTGACTTGCCGTTGTCTTTTTATAAAGAAAACCAGGTTACATTCATTCCCTTACAAGTAAACCTTGAAGGAGAAGTTTACGAGGATGTTAAGGGCATACAGCCTGAGGATGTTTTTGAAGCAATGAGATCAGGAAAAACCCCTAAAACTTCCCAGGCTTCTCCAGAAGTTTTTGAGTCAATATTCAAGGAGATAGCAGAAAGCGGCCGGACTGCCATTTATATTGCTTTTTCTTCAGAGCTATCCGGAACTTACCAGACTGCAGTCATGGTCCGGAACCTTGTTAAAGAAGAGCACCCCGGACTCGATCTAGAAATTATCGATTCAAAATGTGCTTCGCTTGGCGGCGGCCTTGTAGTGGAAAGTGCGGCCCGCTTAGCGCTGAATGGTGCTGATAAAGAAGAAATCATGAGTGATATTACTTTCCATATTGAACATATGGAGCATCTCTTCACTGTCGATAATTTAGAATATCTCGCGCGCGGAGGAAGAATATCCAAAGCCTCTGCACTCGTAGGCGGCCTATTGAATATCAAGCCTCTTTTGCATGTGGAAGATGGAAAACTCGTCCCTCTTGAAAAGCTTCGCGGCAAAAAGAAACTTTTAAAACGGGTCATAGAATTGATGCATGAACGCGGCGAGGGACTCGAGAATCAAACGGTTGCCATCAGCCATGGAGATGACTTGGAAACGGCGCTTGAATGGAAGCAATCCATCGAAGAAGAGTTTGGCACCGCGCATTTTATCATTAATACAATCGGTGCTGCAATCGGGGCACATTCAGGCCCTGGCACAATCGCCTTATTTTTCTTGAACAAATCGCCCAAATTGTAATGGTGCACATAGTTCTCATCAGATTGCAGGATACTAACCTTAGTATCATCTAAGGGGGTTTCTATATTGTCAAACACAGCTGATAATAATAAAAAGGCAAAAGATAATCAAGCGGCCAATGCCAGGGAAAACATATCCCGGGCAAAGAACAATGAGGCAGGCAAGCACTCATATTCAAAAAAAACGGACCACAAATAAGGGAGATCCCGTACAGGGCCTCACCAGGAGTTTTCACGGGACAATAAATACGGATTTGGGAAAAGGAGCAGCGGGAAACCCTGCTTCTTTTATGATTCTCTAAGATTGTTTGGTTGTCATCATCTCCCTGATTATCTATAATAAAGACATCAAAAATCCCCGGAGGTAATTATGGCAAAGGAAAATTCGTTTGATATTGTATCCAAGGTGGAGTTTTCTGAGGTAACCAATGCAGTCAGCATGGCTCTGAAAGAAATACAGACGCGCTATGACTTTAAAGGAAGCAAAAGTGATATATCCCTCGAAAAAGAAGAACTTATTCTTGTTTCTGACGATGAGTACAAGCTTGATCAGCTAAAAGATGTATTAATCAGCAAGCTTGTAAAGCGTGATGTGCCAATCAAGAACCTGGACTACGGAAAAATTGAAGGCGCTTCAGGCGGCACTGTCCGCCAGAGGGCAAAGCTTGTTCAGGGAATTGATAAAGAACAGGCAAAAAAAATAAACACCATCATAAAAAACAGCGGCTTGAAAGTAAAAAGCCAGATTCAGGATGACCAAATCCGCGTAACCGGAAAAAACAGGGATGACCTGCAGGGCATTATTTCAGCCATCCGCGGTGCTGACTTGTCCATCGATGTGCAGTTTATCAACTACCGTTAAAAACGCCCGGCACACCATGAAGCTTATTATTCTGAAAAGCCCAATTATGGGCTTTTTTATTTGGCTGTTTTCGTAAACTTTGCTGCTGCTATAAAACAAGGCGGATTATTTCTCTCATGATATCCCCTTTCCGCATGTGAGGCAGTAAGCCTGTTCTCGGGCGCCTGCAGGGTTTCACTTGTACTGCTAATCCCGCAGGAGCCCTCACCTTACTCTCCAAATCCGAGTTTACAATGTGATGCCCCTTTACTATGCAAGTTTTTTTGTTTTTTTACTTTTTTTTCCATGTTTTAATATCCTTAAAGAATGGAATAAAAAGGGGGCAGACAAAATTTATTTGGAGGGATACACTTTGGCTAATACAAATGAAGAAAGCAAACAAGGGTTTACACCGCAGCATCAGGAGCATCAGCCAGGAACAGAAACAAAAATGACCCCGAATCCAGAATCCGTAAAATCGGAGTATAAAGGAAGCGGCAAGCTAAAAGGCAAAACAGCGATCATTACTGGCGGGGACAGCGGAATCGGAAAATCTGTCTCCATTTATTTCGCAAAAGAAGGTGCGAATGTAGTCATTGCGTACTTGGATGAAAATGAAGATGCCCAGACTACGAAACAATTGGTGGAAAAGGAAGGTGTAAAATGTGTATTGCTTAATGGCGACATTGGCGAAGAATCTTTCTGCCAGGAAGTAGCACGGGTAGCAGCTGATCAATTTGGCTCTATTGATATACTTGTGAACAATGCCGGAGAACAGCACGTTCAGGAAAACTTCCTGGACATTTCAGCAGAGCAGCTTGAAAGAACCTTCAAAACCAATATCTTTTCTATGTTCCACCTCACCAAAGCTGCTATTCCCCATATGAAAAAAGGGAGCAGCATCATCAACACAGCCTCCATTACAGCTTACCAGGGCAATCCAAAATTGATTGATTACTCCTCTACAAAGGGCGCGATTGTTGCCTTTACTCGAGCACTTTCAAATTCTATTGTAAAAGACGGAATCAGGGTAAACGGCGTAGCTCCGGGACCAATCTGGACTCCGCTGATTCCCGCTTCCTTCTCCGAAGAAGATGTGCAGAAATTCGGTACAGACTCTCCAATGGGCAGAGCGGGGCAGCCTGAGGAACTGGCTCCTGCCTATGTATATCTTGCCAGCGATGATTCTTCATATGTAAGCGGGCAAATCATCCATGTAAATGGCGGGTCAGTCGTAAATGGTTAATGACTAGGATATAAACAATAAAAAGGCTTCCGGCATTCTGGAAGCCTTTTTGTTATACTTGCATTTTTGCTCTTGTATGAGGACTGCACGAAACCCGTTCAACCAATTGATGGGGAATGATGATCCGTTTTTCCGGCTCGCATGGATTTTCGAGCTTTGTAATCAAGCTTTTTGCGGCCTGGTAGCCCAATTCAAAAATGTTAATATCAACTGAAGTCAGCGGCGGCCTCGACAATTCGGCAAATAAGACATTATTGAAGGAAATTATGGATACATGGTCAGGTACAATCATGCCCATTTCCGTCAGGGTATTGACTACTCCAATTGCCATAAGATCGTCTGCTACAACAAGGGCGGTAGGCGGATCAATCAGTGATAAAAGCTCCTTAATCGCCTCCTGTCCCCCCTCTCTCAAAAACTCCTCATGAATGATGTAGGCATCATTTAATCCAATTTGAGCTTCCTGCAGAGACTCCTTGTAGCCCAGGAGCCGTTCTACCGTAACTACGAGATTCAGCTTGCCGCCGATAAATCCTATTTTTTCATGCCCAAGCTTGATCAGATAATCCGTAGCTTCCTTGGAAGCGCGATAGTTATCATTGTCAACATGGGTAATTTCTTCTACATGATCAGATGGTTTACCGATCACGGTAAATGGAAATTTCCTTTCCCGCAGATAGGCAATGATCCCGTCTTCTATTTTAGAGTAGAGCAATACGATTCCGTCTACCCTGCCTCCTTGGACCATATGGACGACGCCCTCATATATTTCTTCCTCTGTTTTGCCGGTATTTATCTGCAGGGCATATTGTTTCTCATGTGCCCCCTCGCTCAAACCTCTGAGAACAGTTGAGAAAAATGGGTTTTGAAAATAAATATCGGTAGAACTGGGCAAAACCAGCCCAATAACCCTTGTCGATTGATTGGCAAGTGAACGGGCAATGAAATTAGGGTGATAGCCTAATTGATTCATAGCCTCACGCACTCTATTTTTTGTTTTGTCACTTATTCGGGGATTGTTTGCAATTACCCTGGAAACAGTTGAAGGGGCAACGTTTGCCAACTTTGCAACATCTTTTATTGTAACTGCCATGCTTCACATGCTCCTCTCCATAAGCTCCTGCAGCTGCCAGAATGTTTTTTGCCTGGCTGTGCCCATGAATCCATACCCTTTTTAAATTGGTCATATTCCAAGGGCACCGCTAATTTCCATTTCATGCACTGATTTTCCGGGAAGGATCCACCCTTGGAAATAACCCGCAGGAGCCCCGCGTACTCTCTCAATCCAAAATCAGCACTGATTATCTCATAGGTCAATCATTAAATAAATACACTCGGGTTTCATAAGGGCGTAATGTGAAATCTGCAGACAATTCAATCTCTGCATCACTATAATTAGCCAGGATCAGCTCTGATTTTTTCCAAACTAGTTCATTTAAGCTAATAGCTGACTCCGCGCTGCCGAAGTTACAGAGAACCAAAGCTTGCTGACCATCCAAATTTCGTGTATATGCATATACACATTTATGTTCAGCCAATATCAGATCATACTCTCCATAAACAAAAACTTGATGCTGCTTTCTTAGGCGTATCATGCTTTTATAAAAATGATAAATCGAATTCTGATCGGCAAGCTGATCCGAAACATTGATGCGCAAATAGTTTGGATTAGCCTTCATCCATGGTTTACCTGTTGTAAAACCGCCATTGTCTTCTGTGTTCCATTGCATCGGAGTACGGGAATTATCCCTTCCGCTAAGCCAGATGATTTTCATGATTTCTTCATGAGGCCTGCCTTTTGCTGTTTCAATGCGGTAATAGTTTTTCATACCCACATCATCATAATGTTCTATCGAAGAGAATTTGACATTTGTCATGCCGATTTCCTGCCCTTGATAAATAAAGGGAGTCCCCTGCATGAAAAAGAATAATGCACCGAGCATTTTTGCACTTTCGAGCCAGTATTGCCCATCATCTCCCCAGGTGGATACACTCCGGGCCTGATCATGATTTTCAAGGAATAACGCATTCCAGCCGCGGTTATGCAAGCCTTTCTGCCATTTCGTGAGGGTTTTCTTCAATTGACCCACATCAATGGATTTTTCTGAACCTTTTCCCCATAGTCCTAAATGTTCAAACTGAAAAATCATGTTGAACTTTCCATTCTCGCTTCCGACCCAATCATCAGCCTGCTCCAGCCTGACACCATTTGCTTCGCCTACTGTCATAATGTCGTACTTAGAAAATGTTTTGTCCTTGAGTTCTGTCAGATAATCAAGTATTCCTTCTTGATTGGTGTGCATGTCAAAAGCAGGCACATAATCCATCCCGAACGGGTTTGGCATATCCGGGAAACCGTCCCTCTTCTTAATATGGCTGATGGCATCGACCCTGAATCCGTCGATACCCTTATCAAGCCACCAATTTACAGTATCGTACAAAGCCTCTCTGACCTCTTTATTCTTCCAGTTCAGGTCTGGCTGTTTTTCAGCGAAAATGTGAAGGTAATATTGATTTGTGAGTTCATCCAGCTTCCAGGAGCTGCCGGAAAATATACTTTCCCAGTTATTCGGCTCTTTTCCTTCACGGCCTTCCTCCCAGATATACCAGTCCCTTTTCGGATTGTCCCTGGATGACCGTGATTCAATGAACCATGGATGTTCATCACTTGTATGGTTAATCACCAGGTCCAAAATGACCTTCATGCCCCGCGCGTGTATTTCCTTTAATAGCAGATCAAAATCATCCATTGTGCCAAATTCAGCCATTATATCCTGATAATCGCTTATATCATATCCATTATCCGCATTAGGCGACTGATAAAATGGGCAGATCCAAAGAACATCAATCCCAAATTCCTTCAAATAATCCAGTTTGGAAATGATTCCTTTCAAGTCACCAATTCCGTCTCCATTGCTATCCATAAAGCTGCGCGGGTAAATTTGATAACTTACCGCTTCTTTCCACCATTTCTTTTCCATAAGAATCCCTCCCGATTCCAGGTTTATCGTTTTCTGAAAATCATCGTTTCGCAATTTATTATTTGCAAAAGCTGGCTGCCGATTTTCCTGATGCTAACATACAAAGAATCGAGAGAAGTTTTTTCACCGCTTACATATTCATGAGGGATTTCTCTTCCCTCTTTTTAATATAAGGGCGATAAATATTGCAAACGCAATGATAACTGCTGCCATTGCAAAAATATAAGCCATATTTATTCCTGATTTAGGAGCAAGTTCATACACTTCTGTTTTTTCACGATCGAGTATGATTGTATACGTGTCTCCCTTGCTTCGCACAAGATCTCCTTCAAGCAAGCCTCTCAGTTCTTTCCCCTTCTCAAATTCCCCGCCTGAAATTCGTACGGTTTGAGACTTATCTGTATTATTGATAGCCACTGCCATAGTCTCTTCTTTATATGTCCGTTTAAAAACTGCCATGCCATCTTTTTCATAAAGCAGCTTCATGCTGCCTTTTCTTAAAGAAGGATATTTTTTTCTAAGTTCCCCAAGCTTAGTGATGTAATCTATTAGTTCTTTTTCTGTTTTAAAGCCCATTAATCTTTGATTATCCGGAGCTTTTCCGCCGTTCAGTGCTATCTCAGAGCCGTAATAGATGACCGGTACTCCCGGTGACGTATACATGTATGATAATGCCATTTTCCATCGTGTGCCAGGATTCAGCAGCCTTGCATTTATATCATATGTAAACCTGGGCATATCCTTATTATCTATGAATTTTTCTGAAGCCTCAGGATGAGTATATGCCTGTTGATTTCGGTTCAACTCAGAAAATAGCGGGCTCAAATCCCCATTTGGTTTTTTAAAGGCCGAGCGCATAGGATCTGTTTGCGTATGATCCATGAACCCCCTGATTCCAGCCTTTTCATATGCCGAGATGCTCTCCTTGCTTAAATCCTGCAATTCGCCAATTAAATAAAAGTCCTTTTTAACTGATTTTGCTGCATGTGCTAAATCAAGCCAAAATGACTGAGAAATATCATTCATTTTATCAAGGCGATACCCGTCAATATTCGTTTCCTTAATCCACCATGAACCCATTTCCACTAAATATTTCTTAGTTTCCGGGTTTTCCTGATCCAGTTTAATGCTTCCTGTGCTGCTTACTTCCTTATTTAAGCGAACCCAATTTTTCTTTGCTGGATCCTTTAGCCAGGGATGATGCGGGCCGATGGTGTTCACATCAAAATCCAGGATAATTTTCAGGTGTTTCTTGTGTGCTGCATGAACAAGTTTCCTGAATTCCTTAATCGTGCCATAATGCTCATCAGGCTTGTAAAAATCCTTTACAAGACCACTCTGAAAGCTTTCTCCTTCATTATCAAAAATAGGTGAAAGCAGAATGGATGTAAATCCCATATCCTTCAAATAATCCAGTTTTTCTGTAATGCCGGCAAAGTCTCCGCCGTTATAGGCATGTGCATCATAAACATTTACACCAGCATCATTTTTTACATTACCATCATTAAACCTGTCGATTACCAATGAATAAATTACTTCGTCTCCCAAAGTTCGTTCTTCTTTTTCAGCAGCTTCTGCGGGAAGGGCGTAAAAAAGAAGAAACGGAATCAAAAGGAGTGACAGCACTCTTTTTTTCATTTCCGCTCCCCCTACCTATACTTCTTTACGCCTTTAAGATTAGCCTTTTGTACCCCCAGCCGTCAAACCTGAAACGAAATATCTTTGGAACATTAAGAATAATGTTGCAATAGGAAGTGCAATCAGCACAGACCCTGCTGCGAAGGTAGTGAATTCATTTCCAAATTGCTTAGAAACCATTTCATACAGGCCTACACCCATAGTATATTTTTCATCATCCTGGAGCATGATTCTCGCAAGGATGAAATCTCCAAATGGTGCAATGAAGGCAAACAGGGCGACAACAGCTACAATCGGCTTGGCGAGAGGCATGATTATCTGGAAGAAAATCCTCAGATGTCCAGCTCCGTCCATCCTTGCTGATTCGTCCAGCTCCTTAGGGATGGTATCCAGATATCCCTTCATCAGCCAGGTGTTCATTGGGATTTGTCCGCCCACATAAATCAGGATCAATCCTATATGTGTATTAATTAAGTGTGTGCGTGTTGCCAGCACATAAATGGCAATAAGCGCTGCAAAGTTTGGTATCATCTGAAGGATCAAAAAGGTTACTAGACCATTTTTCCTTCCTACAAATCGGTATCGTGAAAAAGCGTAAGCAGTAAGAGAAACTGCTATTACTGTAAAAATCATGGTAAATATGCTGATTTTAATAGAGTTGAAATACCATACAAGATAATGGGATTTACCGCTGTTAAACAGATATTTATAATGATCGAATGTCGGGTGTTTTGGAAACATTGATGACCCTGATAGACTTGCTCCCGGATTAAGCGAAGAGCCGATTACCCATAGCAAAGGATAAATGACGATGCCGCTCATAATAATAATTACCAGATAAGATAGTGTTAAACGGATGATTCTGCTTCTTTTCATGCTCATTCTATCTTATACCTCCTCTTGGAATGCTTTGGTCCGTTTGAATTGCCACAATGCTACCCCTACCACAACGAGTGACAGCAGCATAGTGATGGCTGCGGCTTTCCCGTATTGGGCTGAAGTCATTGTAAGCTTATATATCCAAGAGATGAGGATATCGGAACCGCCGGCATTTTGTCCCGGAATTGCAGGTCCTCCGCCGTTAAATAGATAGATAACATTAAAGTTATTAAAATTAAAAGTATATTGCGTAATAATGATCGGTGCTGTAGCAAAAAGAACCATAGGCAGTGTAATCTTGGTGAATTTTTGCCAAATTGACGCGCCATCCACTGTTGCTGCTTCGTACAGCTCGTCAGGAATTGATTGAAGGATTCCTGTTGTCATGGCAAAAATGAACGGGAATCCAAGCCAGGATTGTACGAAAATCAATGCAAGCCTTGTCCACATTTCTTCAGTCATCCACGGTATTGGACCTATGCCTAATGCATGAAGGATACCGTTGTTTATAACTCCAAAGGATTCATTGAACATTCCTGAGAAGATTAGGATAGAAACAAATGATGGAACTGCCCAAGGAAGAATAAAAATGGTACGGATTATCGCTTTTCCTTTTAAATCCTTTTGATTCACAAGAATTGCCAGGAAAATTCCGATTGCTACCTGGATGGTTGTAGCACCAAATGTCCAAACAATCGTCCAGCCAAGAACACCTGTAAAAGTCTTTCTCCAAAGGTCGAGCTTAAAGATATCAATATAGTTTTGGATGCCAATCCAATCCACAAGCTTTGCTGGGGGTGAATGATATAAATCATAATTGGTGAATGACAGCAAAATAACAAAAATGATTGGGAGGATAACCACAAAAATCAGCAGCAGAACTCCGGGTGAAAACATTAAATACGGAAAACCGCTGTCCATAAGGTTATGATATTGCTCTTTAACATTATTAAGTTTAAAACCTTCATCCCGTTTTCGGCCATTATGTTGTGCATCAAATATATTCAATGCGTAAATGATCAGCCCGATTACAGTAATCAGCAAGGCTATGATACCATCAATCAAAAGGAAGACTGAATGATCTAAGCCCGGAATTTCTCCAAGAGTGAACAGCCCCCAAAATCCCCAGCTGAGTGTATCCGAAAAACAGCTGAAGAAAGCTGCTGTCAAAATCAAAAATATGAAGCCCTTAACGTATTGTTTATTATAAAATTGCCCAAATCCAGGAATGATGGAAAGCAGGGCAGCGTTCCTTCTATGTTTCGTTATAGGAGTGGTTGCATCCATGGTAAATCAGCCTACCCTTTCTATTAGGGAAATTATTTATTAAGTGCGCAAACGTTTGCTTTCATTGTTTAAAACAAAGGCATTACCCCCATAAATATATGGAGGTACGCCCTTGTTATTTTTATCCATTATTTTGATGGATGATTAGATTTGATATTGGTTTTGATTGTTTTAACAGCATCATCCATCGCAGCTTTAGGTTCTGCTTTATTAGTAGCAAGTGTTTGCAGCGCTGATGCCATTGGACCCCATACCTCGGCCATTTCTGGAACGTTCGGTGTTGGAAGTGCGTATTTGGATTGTTCAGCAACCGCTTTTGCTCCTTCATCATTTGCAATGACAGGATCTTTTATTAATGATTTTACAGGAGGAATTTCCTGAGTTTTTTCGAAACGGATTTTTGCATTGTCTGCATTAGTAATGAATTCAACCAGTTTTGTGGACCAGTAAGGATTCTTTGTAAATGCCGTTACATGCCAACCTTTAACTCCCATGAACGTTTTCATGTGCTCTCCATTTGGAAGTGTAGGCATTGGAGCCACACCGATGTCAACTCCAGCTGCTTTCATTCCCTGGAATGCCCAAGGACCGTTCATAACTGATGCTGCTTTGCCTTCATTGAACAAACCGTCCATTGCTGCGCCGCCGCTTTCTCCGATAATACCTTTAGGGAATAGCTTTTCTTTGTACCATTTCTGAATGTATGCAGCGCCTTCAACAGCACCTTTGTTGTTTAAGCCAACGTCTGAAGGATCAACCTTGCCGTTGTCTTCTTTGAATACATATCCGCCCATTCCGCCGATTACTGCGTGTGCGAAGTAGTAGTTGTCAAATAGAGCAAGGAAGCCATATTTGCCGTCTTTCGTCATTTCTTTTGATTTTGCATAAAGCTCATCCATTGTAGCAGGAGCTTTATCCATCAATTTCTTATTGTAAATGAAAACTGGAGTTTCAGTTGCTTTTGGCAAACCATAAAGTTTTCCATCATATCTTTCTGCATTGACAGCAGAGTCATTGAAAGTAGAAAGAACACTGTCATCTACTTTGATTTCCTGAATAAGGCCTTCTGTAACAACCTGGCCGATTTGGTCATGCGGCAATGTAACTACGTCCGGGGCATTTCCAGCTGGTCCGTCAAGACGCAATTGGTCGCGGATTTTATCAGCCATGTTCAATTCTTTGTATTCAACTTTGATTCCGTATTTCTTTGTGAAAGCTTCTGCTGCAGGCTTTAAAGCAATCCCTTTATCTTTATCTTCCCACACAACCAGTTTTTCCGGTTTTGCTTCTGTTGATTTTTCTTCTGTATTCTTTCCGCCAGTTGCATTTTTTCGCTCAGCAGTATCACGCTTAGGTCCGCACGCAGCAAGCATGCCGATAAGCAAAACGAATAACACTAAAATAGAAAGTGACTTTTTCATTCTATTTTCCCCCCCTGAAATATGTACTCTCTTTCTTAAGTTTGCACAACCGTTTGCACTATTCTGCAAAATCACCTTAAATGAAAACGCTGACATATACTAACAAAGAAATCCAATATTATTCTATAAATCTCTTGATATAAGGATATGTAAGCACTTATTATTTCAAGATGCCATTTGTGAAACCGATTGCACTACTTTATGACTTTATTATACAATCATTATTATTTTTTACAAGTATTTTTTTAAAATGAAATTTTTTACAATTATATGACACGTATATTAAACAAAAAATGGTATTTGCGGCTGTGCAAACTGCTTGCTGTATAGCTTTCACTCTGATATTTTTTAAAGTAGCCTTTATTCTAAACTTTGAGTTTTTTTAAAAAAATCAATGCAATCGATTGCATGACACAGGAGGATTACTAGATGGAACATGCTGCAATATTTCACCGTCCTGGAGATAATTTCATTTATCCGACAGATCAGGAAACACTGCATATCAGAATCAGAACGAAGAAAAATGATGTACAGGAAGTCCATTTGCTGCATGGTGACCCATATGAGTGGGATAAAGCCTCTTTAGAGCCAATGAAAATTTCCGGCAGCGATAGTCTTTTTGATTACTGGCATATTCATGTCAAGCCTGAATATAGAAGGATTCGTTATGGATTTTTTCTGAAGTCAGGAGAAGAGGAAACATATTTAACTGAAAAGGGATTCTTTGAAGAAGCGCCGGATGATGCCGGATACTACTTCGCTTTTCCATACATTCATAAAACAGAGGTATTTAACGCACCAGAATGGGTAAAGGAAACTGTGTGGTATCAGATTTTCCCTGAGAGATTCGGTAATGGGAACAGTAACAATGACCCGGAAGGTGCTCTTCCATGGGGCAGCAAGGAGCCAAGCCAGGATAATTTCTTCGGCGGTGATTTCGAAGGTGTTATCGAGCATCTTGACCACCTTGAGGATCTCGGCATAAATGGAGTCTACTTCACTCCAATTTTCAAGGCCCATTCAAATCACAAATATGACACAATCGATTACTTTGAAATCGACCCTCAATTCGGTGATAAGGAAACACTTAAGAGACTTGTATCTGAATGCCATAAACGGGGCATCCGTGTCATGCTTGATGCGGTTTTCAATCACAGCGGCTATTATTTCGAACCTTTTCAGGATGTTTTGAAAAATGGGGAGGATTCTCCTTATAAAGATTGGTTCCACCCTCACAGCTTCCCGCTGCAAGCGGGAGAGCGCCCTAATTATGAAACTTTTGGCTTTGTTGGATCCATGCCGAAACTGAATACGTATAATAAGGACGTTAAAAAGTATCTCTTGGATGCAGCAGCATATTGGATTAAAGAATTTGATATTGACGGCTGGCGGCTTGACGTGGCAAATGAAATTGACCATCAGTTTTGGAGAGAGTTCAGGCAAACTGTAAGGGAAATCAAGCCTGATCTTTATATTCTCGGGGAAATCTGGCACGACTCCATGCCATGGCTCCGCGGCGATCAATTTGATGCCGTCATGAATTATCCGTTTACAGCCAATATTTTAAATCTATTAGCATTTGATAAAATCAATGCACAGCAATTTATGAACAATATTTCATCTGTTTACCATAGCTACCCGGAAAATGTCTTCAGTGTGGCATTCAACCTTGTCGGAAGCCATGATACACCAAGGATCTTGACTGAATGCGGCGGAGATGAAGACAAAACCAGGCTAGTCTTTTCACTGCTTCTTACCTTCATGGGAACACCTTGCATTTATTACGGAGATGAAATCGGCCTTTCCGGTGAAATGGACCCCGGCTGCCGCAAGTGTATGGAATGGGATCAAGAAAAACAAAACCTTAGAATGTATCATCATATAAAAGAACTTATTGCGCTTCGTAAGGAAGAGCCTCTTCTTTCAAATGAGGGGCAATTTGAATTCTTGCCTTCTCTGCATGAAAATCTTGTTGCTTTCCGCAAGTTCACTGATGAAAAATCGGTACTTATTGCTGCAAATCCTACCGGAGAACCAATTAAAGCAATTCTGCCAGGTGATGCGGAATATACCAGTTTATTTTCTGCTTCCGCAGAAATCAAAACTGGCTCAGCTCCATCTCTTGAGTTAGGAAGCTATGGATTTATCATTATCTCATCTTCTGATTCAAATACAGAAAAGTAATAGGTTAAATGAAAAGGCCGCGGGACTATAAAATGCCCCGCAGCCTTTTTTAGGACTCGGCTATCCCAATATTATAATCCTTGAACCATATATGCATCTGGGCAAGATGGGCCAGCAATTGCGGACCTGACATTAATTGCCCGAACCAAGGCACCTTAAATGCAGCACCCCTGCTTTCCAGAATATCTCCAAGCTTTTTCTTATCAAATAACTCATAAAGCACAGAATTCCTGTCTTCTAGTATATCCTTCAGCCACATTGCCACACGTTCGGTATAAACCGGATTATGGGTTTTAGGATATGGACTTTTTTTTCGGTACAGCACTTCATCGGGGAGCAGACCCTCCAATGCCTTCCGCAGTATTCCCTTTTCCCTGTTTCCGGTCATTTTCATTTCCCAAGGAATGTTCCAGACATATTCCACGAGACGATGATCTGCAAACGGCACCCGGACTTCAAGGCTCGCCCCCATGCTCATCCGGTCCTTCCGGTCAAGAAGTGTAGTCATGAACCAAGTGATATTTTGGTAAAACATTTCTCTTCTTTTAGCTTCTTTTTTGTTTTCCCCGTCCAATTTAGGCGTTTCCGCTGCAGTCCGTAAATATTGGGAGCGTACATATTCTTCAAGTCTTAACTTTTCCTGCCAGCCCTGTTTCAGCAGTGACACCCTTTCCTCAGTTGATCTCATCCAGGGAAACCCGGGCCGGTTCAGATCATCTTCTCTATGAAACCATGGATATCCCCCAAAAATTTCATCAGCGCACTCCCCTGATAATCCAACAGTGAAATCTTTTTTGATTTCCCTGCAAAACCAAAGTAGTGAGGAATCGACATCAGCCATTCCAGGAAGGTCTCTTACATGAACCGCTTCGGTCAGATAATCAGTCAGCAGCTCCTGGGAGATGACGGATTTATGGTGGGAAGTGCCGAACGTGTCTGACATCAGCTTAATCCATGGTCCATCCGAATTGGGCTGAAAATCATTTGCTTTAAAAAACAGGTCATTTCCTTCATAATCTATCGAATAAGTATGGAGCCTTCCTTTGCCTTCATTCTTATACTCTTCTGCAGCAATGGCCGTGATTGCGCTTGAATCCACTCCTCCAGATAGAAAGGTACATAAAGGTACATCAGACACCAGCTGTCTTTTTACGGCATCCTTCACAAGGAAACGGACCTTTTCTGCTGTTTCGCCAAGTGTATCCATGTGCTGTTCACTTTTTACATTCCAGTACCGCCAAATCCGCAGGCCCTGCCGCGACAGTGTCATTGCATGCCCTGGTCTCAGCTCATTAACTCCCCTGAACACACCCGAGCCAGGTGATCGGGAAGGGCCCAGTCCAAGCACCTCAGCCAATCCTTCACGATCCAGCTCAGTTTTTATGTCAGGGTGTGCCAGAATGGCTTTAATTTCAGACCCAAAAATAAGCCCGCCATTTTTTTCTGCATAAAATAAAGGTTTTACACCTAAGCGGTCTCTTCCAATGAACAATTTTTGCTCATGATGATCCCAAATGGCAAAAGCGAAGATCCCATTAAAAAAATCCACGCATTTTTCTTTCCATTCTATATAGGAAGTGAGCAAAACTTCTGTATCAGAATGCCCCTTAAAGGAATATCCTTTTAATAACAGTTCTTTACGTATATCTTCCGTATTATACAATTCACCATTGTAAGCGAGAGTATACTTCAAGCTGCCGTGTTCCTTCTCCATTGGCTGTTTGCCGCCTATGGGATCGACCACTGTGAGCCGCTTATGCCCGAAACTTGCGTGAGTATCATTCCAAATATTTGTTTCATCGGGTCCTCTTTTCTTTAATGTTTCGGTCATGGCCGCCACTTTTTCTCTTTCTTTTGTCAGGTCTTTTTGAAAATGGACCCAGCCGGTTATTCCGCACATATCCATCCATCCTTTCTAGCCGGAAAGCAAGAAAAGCCAAACGGCCTCTTTTACAGCAGCGCCGACATATACGCTGATTTTTCATATTCAGACTGAGTGCAGCTTAATAGCGATTTAAAATAGCCTATGCAAATTGCAGAGGATGGTTATTTGTCCTTATTAAAAAACAGACGTGTGTTGGAACCCAGCCCTTTTAACGGCTTGCGTTTTTTATAAACGCACCCAGTAAAATCATTGTATGAAGCTCTTATTAATTAGATTCAGTTATAATTTCTTGGAATTTTGTCAAAAAAGTAGGTGAGGCATTCCACTTTTGGAGGTAAATTATGAGTCAACAGCAGCGAGCAAAGCTTTTCCAGCGCCAATCCAGGGCATTTTCAGCAGGAACAGTGGAAAATATCAATCATCAATGGATATTTTTTGATGAAGAAACTGATGAAGCCTCTTCTTTGGATGAATATTTGCACCAGGATATTGAAGTTTTCAGAGGACATAGATGGAGAAAAGGAATAATTGAAGATAATGGTGCGGTAAGATTCAACAAAGAAGTTCTTTACTTAGTGGATGAAGAACGGATACGAATCCGTAAACAGCTGATTTACTCATTTGAGAGGCTGCTTGAAGAATTGAATGACGATTCCTTTTTTCAGTTTATTACGACTTTGAACTCCCTCGATTTTTCAATTTATGACTGTATTTACAGCTATAATCAGCTTACTTTTTTAAAAGAGGCAGAAAGCCGGTCAGGTGTTAATTTTTTTACTTTCGACAACGGTACAGACATATGCTCCGTCCAGCATCACTTTTGCTATGCCGAGAAATCCCATGACCGGTTTGAATTTACTATGAACACCGGAAAAAGAATTGTAATTGAGAAAATGAACAACTTTTAATAGAAAGGCTTGCTGACGTTATACCAGCAAGTCTTTTTTATTCTGCTTTTCAATCTAAGGAAATTCATTGCACGCTTAGGGCAATTCCCATGGAAACAATTGAGTTTTCGCAGTATTCCATGTATAATTTAAATTACTAATAATGCTCTGCGACAGTAAAAGTAACTAAAGGGAGATCTAAAATGAAATCACCGCTTCAATTATGCCCCAAAGTTGAATTCTCATATGAAATTATCGGAAAGAAATGGGCAGGCTTGATTATCCACGTGCTGATGGATGGCCCAAGACGTTTTAATGAAGTACACGAAATGGTGCCAAACCTGAGCAAGCGGATGCTAACAGAGCGGATGAAAGAGTTTGAAGAACTGGGTATTGTATTCCGGAATGTCATCGCAGAACGCCCCGTCAAAATAGAATACAGCCTTACAAAAAAAGGCTTTGAACTCGGAAAAGCACTTTCCCCCGTACAAACATGGGCAGAAAAATGGATAATCCCTAACCAAAAAGCGTAAGCGCCTTGTTCAGCCTGCGAAGCAAATAGGGATTAGCCCTTAGAAGGCGCACTTTGCCTTCTGAGGACTAATCATCTTTTGCACAGCAGGCTAGGCGCTGAAGCTGGATTCACCAAAAAGCGGAAGCGCCTTGTTCAGCCTGCGAAGCAAATAGGGATTCGACCTTAGAAGGCGCACTTTGCCTTCTGAGGGCTAATCATCTTTTGCACAGCAGGCTAGGCGCTGAAGCTGGATTCACCAAAATGCGGAAGCGCCTTGAATAGCGGATCAAAGACTACTAACGCCGCATCCTGCGGCAACGTCTTTGTGACCCACATCCTGGGGGCCTAAGCCCATAATACAAAAAAAGACATGAAAACAGCCTCGCTGTTTTCATGTCTTTTTCTTTTATTATTATGCAGATAACTGTTTTTTTACTTGCTGCATGGCAATTCTTTCGATTTTTTTGCTGCTGTCGCCTTTATTGGCAATTACATTTGTTTGATATCTTCTGCCCTGATAATCGACTGTAAGTGTCACTTGATACATTCAGTTTTCCTCCTTCTTCTTTTTTCATGTCCAATATTTTCCGCAAGGCGCCTAGCCCCTCGAGGTCTGAGGGGCATTTTTAAGCGATTGCACTATTTGTGTTCTATGAAAAGCCCTTATCGGCTGCTTTAGTTTCTGTGAGAGTAAAACTTATTGCTGCTCAGTAAATGATCCTCATGTTCTCCATTTCTCAATAAGAACCATTTCATAAATCACAAGAAGTAACTTTTTATTATTTAAGTTACTTTACATAACCTATATTAGACCCTTTTGAATGAAACGTCAAGTCCTGGATTCTCCTCTGCTCTCAAAACAAAAAAACACCCCAATTGTTAGATTGGTGTCTAACAGCTGGGGTGCATTTTAAAAGACAGTGCTTTCTTCTTATTAACTGAATGGGTGCAATCCTTGAGGCATGGATAATCCCATGTACAGGATAATCAGGAAAGCAACAACAAATATTACTGTAAAAATTCCTGTGCTTTTTCCTTTTTTTGCTCGGACAAGTGTCATTTCCATCAAGGCGATGACCACGATTCCCATGATCAGCTTTCCTGCATAATACGAAAAACTGCTTCCAATCAGCTGAAAGCCTGAGAGAATGATCAATATGTAAAAAACACGTGTTGCCATATGAAGAGCCTTTGCTTTCGAATTTCCGCTCTTATACATGGACAATGAAACAAAAAAGAGGATAATAGCGATTACCCAGGTCGTTATGTGCAAATGTGTGGTCATATTACAATGCCCTCCTAATATATAATCTTCATCATCATATCATACACATTTATAGAAAAACAAAGGTATCTCCCTTTCTTTTCAGCTTTAATCAAGTTATCGGACTGAATTTGAGAGCGTGCCTATTTTTTCAATAGTAACCTCAATCTTGTCACCGGACTTTAGGTAAACAGGGGGCTTCATACCCTTGCCGACGCCTGCAGGTGTTCCAGTAGCTATAATATCTCCGGGCTCAAGTGTCATTCCTTTGGAAATTACAGAAATGATTTCTTCTACCGGAAAGATAAGCTGGTCAGTATTGGACTGCTGCCGTATATCTCCGTTCACCTTTGTCAGGATTTCCAGGCTTCCCGGATTTTCAATTTGAGATTTATGCACAATCACCGGTCCGATCGGGCATGTGCCATCAAGGCTTTTTCCAAGAAAGAATTGCTTATGTTTTTCCTGCAGATCCCTCGCTGTTACATCATTTAAAATCGTATATCCAAATACATAATCCAGCGCTTTTTCCCTGCTGATTCCTTTACCTTTTTTTCCGATTACTACGGCTAACTCACCCTCGTAGTCCAGCTGTGATGTTACTTCAGAATGGATAGGAATGTCCGCTTTATTACCTATGACTGAAGTCGGAGCTTTTGTAAACATCATAATGTCTGTCGGAATATCCGCTTCGCTTCCCAATTCTTTTGCGTGCTCGGTATAATTTTTTCCCACACAGAAAATATTTTTAGATGGCCTCGGAATGGGCGCTTCCCATTCTGCTCTTTCAAAATTTGTATAATAACTTTCTGTGTCTTTTTGCTCTTTCACCCATTTTTGAATGCTTTCTGCTTTATTTAGTTCACTCTCTTCATTTTTTATTAATTCCTCAAGAGAAGATGCCATTTCAATTCCGCTTTTCACAGCCGCTTTTTGGAGAAGCAAAAGCTTTTCCTCCTCCACCATCACCAGCACGCTTTTTCCTTCTGACCTTATCGTTCCAAATTTCATATTCTCCCACTCCTATCATATATTTTTTATAGCCGCCTCTTCTTCATGAAAGGTCTTTTTCCGTAGGAGGCAAATCGCCATACATATTCCAGAGGCCCTAAATAATAACGCTGAATCCAAAGAAAGCTTGCACCCAGCTGCAAAGAAAAAATAATAGCTGCGGTGCCAAGACACTCTGCAAGCGTCATTCTTCCATATAAACCCAAACCGTATGAATAAGACATCATGGTACAAACAATTGACTGCAGTATATAATTGCTGAGCGACATCTTCCCCGCTGCAGCAAGAAGACATGAAAGTTTGCTGCCGGCATGCTGCTGCAGCGCCAGGGCTGTTCCAGTAATATAAAACATTGACAGCAGCGGCCCTCCAAACTGGTCCTGGATAAATTCCGTAAGAGAATTAGAGACCGTTGCATACGGAATCAACTTTAAAATCAAACCGGCAACAATAGAAATAACAGCCAATTTTCCGAGCAAGTTTTTATACTGATCAGGAGCATGTATCCATCTTAACTTCGCAAATCCGGCTCCAATGAGCAAAAATGGAAAAACAGATAAAAATAGAAATATAAAGCTTTCTGCATTATTCATTACTTGCCATTCTTTTATTCTCATCATCGTTATTTGTTCAAAGGTACCCGTTTGATACATATTCAAAGCATTTCCGGCCATTGCAGCACCTGCATTAACAGGGTTATCTGCAGACATAGCCATTAGCACTCCTGTCAGAAGAAAAGGAATAATATATAGGGCAGCCCCTGTTAACAGCAGGAATTTCCCCTCCCATTTATAAAACAGCAAAAAAGCAAAACCAAATAGAGAATAATGAATGAGAATATCTCCGCTCCATATTAAAAAAGCATGAATAACGCCAAAAATACTGAGGATAATCAGCCTTTTTGCAAAAAACAGAGAAAATGATTTTCCTTCACGCAAAAACCTCTCTGCAGATACCGCCGCTCCAAAGCCGAATAAAAAAGAAAAAACCGGATAAAAGCTAGCCTGTGCCGTAATATCAATGAATATGTAAATAAAATGAAAAGGAAATCCTTTTCTCCAGACAGCAGGATCCATATAGGCAACAGGATAAAAGTAGGAAAGCATGTTAACAAGCAGGATTCCAAATAATGCGATTCCTCTGAGAATGTCAATACTAGTAATCCTTGCTTTAAATAAAACTGTTTCTTTTGCCACGGCACCACCTCTCCTGTATGTCCCCATTATACTAAATACTGAGAAAATGTTGAAATTTCTGTAATCCGAATCAACAATTCCACTCTCATTATCTCATTCCTCCTATGCACTTTTTTGCTCGCGCTCTACAGGTTCACCGGCGGGAAAGGCGGCAGGTCTAATTATATCGCCCATAAATTTATCACGAGTCCGGTGCTTTCACATATGATAACCTAGAACTTTCATTCAGCAGGGAGGTGCCTGTATGCCGGCCATCGTTGGTGTTGTTCAAGTGATCAGTGTCGGCAGCAGCGGTGTATTTCATATTGGAGATGTTTTTAAAATAGCTCCTTACTCCACCTCAAAAACTTTTTCCGGGGCTGGCTCTTTTAACACTGGAGACACCATTTCTTTATACAATGCACACAGTTCAACAAATACCTATGATACTGATGCCGCTGATCAGCCAATTCTTTTTAACCTTTAATGTACGGATGTACGGTAAGGAGGCACATCATGATTTTTAATATTCAGCAATCCATTCATATTAATATGATTAAAATCGGCAGTGTGTCCAATTCTTCCGTTTTCCAAATTGGAAGCGCCGGGGTCATAAAGCCATATTCAACTCTTTCGAATACCGGAGGATTTACCGCACCGGCACCAGGCTTTGAAATTACTACTCCATTCACTGCCGGAAGGGAATAACTGCAAGTCTGTTCACCTGCGCCCAGTTCCTGCATATACTTGATTAAATCCTTTCATCTGAAAATTTTGCTGAAGGTTAGGTGAAGACACCCCATGCAATCTGAATTTTATTCCTATGCAGAACAAATGCAGCGATATCTGGATGCCCAGGACAGGCGGATAGCAAAGCTTGAAAGTGATCTTACACGCCTGGCAAAAGAACTGGATGAAATAAAAAAAAAGCCCCCCATTAATGTTGAAAGAATTGAATATAAATTCGATCAGCTCAAAGTTGAGTCTTTAGAAGGCACCTTAAATATCGGGTTGAATCCAAATGACCTGGCTAATATTGATGAATTTACCGTTAATAAAAATCCAGCGGCACCAGCGCCCTATCTTTTTCCTGAAAGAGATATCATGACAGCTGACATCTCTGATGCTATAAAAGGCAGCTTGCCTGCCATTATTACAGAAAACGAGGAAAGAAGCGGGACAGCAATGGATCCTTCTTATCATGACTTCATTAGGCATGATGTAGAACGGCAGCTGCCTGCCAGGATTGATATGTACATCAACGAAACGCCGCAGCCTGAGAGGGTCCCTCATTTGCTTCAGAATGTAAAAGAAAAAGTAATTGAGCGGATCACTTCTGATATACATGCTGCCATTGCCGCATTTATGAGTCAATCAAACAGTCAAACAGGGGGGAACAGCGATAATGGAGTTTAATGTAACAAATCATGAAATATGTGTCGGAGAAATCAAGGTCACGGGTGTGGCAGCCTCTTCGCTTCTGCACATTGGTGATGTGCAGACCGTCCAGCTGTCATCAGCCTTTGATACACCACCTGAATCTTTAATCATCGGCCCATTTGTGCCATTTAGCGCACAAGGTTAATCCCATGTTTTCAAGAATATCGAAGGTTGATTCCATCACTGGAAAAAGCCTCATCTTCAGCTCTGTTCTGCAAATTGGCGATGCGCGCTATATTGACGGAGTTTCTGAAGTTTTAGCTGTGCAGAGGGACGTAAAATATAATTACGGCAATGAAGAAGATTACTCAACTTACCGGGTGTTCGGCTATCCGTCTGTTTACTTGCCTATAGATGAGCAAATTTCAATTAAAACAATAAATACATCACCATTTATTAAAGTCGGCAGACTGGATTTCATTGGAGCCACGGTCTCTTCTGTTATTTCAATCGGAAACACAGATCATATCAGAATGAAATCCAGGATTAAACATATCCGCCGGCTAACCAGAAAAGCGCCTGCTCAGGGTTCCCCCTCGCCGGATACCAATATTTCATGATAGAATATTAAAAATTCATGGTAAAGGAATGTTTTAGATGCCTGCAATAACAGGGCCCGTTCAAATCATAAACGTAGGAGGAGGGGTCTTGCAATTCGGAGATTCTCTTGTTACTTCACCCAAATCTGCAGCCAAAACGATAGCAGGTTCGGGATCTGTCAACTCTGGCGGTTTAATCCTCACTATAAACGGCATTAACGGAAGCAATGTACTTGATGTGAATGGCATCGATCAGCCGATTACAGGAAACAACTAGGGAGACAGCTCTGCTGTCTCCCTAGTTGTTTACATTTCGAGCAGGTGTGCTCCATCAAAAAAGAATAAATACTTTTCCGTTACTTTTTTGTTTAGAATTTCTTCAATTGCTCTGGTATAGAGTTCAAGCTGAAGACGGTACCGATCAGCCAGTATTTCTTTTGCTCCTTGAAAGCCATGTGCAAATCTGTTTTGGATGGCATCTGTTTTATAATCGATCAATACGAGTCCATCATGATCTTCAAAAATACAATCGATTACACCCTGAACGAGAATTTGTTCGTCCTCTCCCTTCCAATCTGAATATATCTCAGCTGCCTGAAGGGACATAGTAAAGGGAACTTCACGCCGGATTACCTCTGCCCGGCTCAGTCTTTCTCCTATCTCACTATTGAAGAAATTTGCTATCACGCCTTTGTCAACGGCGTCCATCTGTTCTTCTTTTAGGAGCTCTCTATCTATTAAGCTGTGTAAGAGCTCATCAATCGCTGCCTCTGTTACCGGCTTCCTTACATCTATATGCTGCATGACAAGGTGTGTAATTGTTCCCTTCTCTGCCGGAGTTAATGACTTTTCCTGCAAAAATTGAGGCCTTCTCGAAATCGGGCGCTTATATTTCCGCAGCAGCTCTGTGGAACTTTCCTGATCTCTTAGTTCATTTTGCCGCTTCAGCTCCGAGACCGACTGCTTCGAACGGTGTATGGAAGCTTCCAAATGCGGATAAATCCACGTAAGCTGTGTATGAATTTGTTCATTATATCCTGATTGAACCTCCACGTTTTCACCATGCTTCACATGATCAAGCAAATTCTGCTGCTCCGCTGCTTCTCCGTCTTCTTCTGATTGAAGTTCCTCTAAAGCAATAATCTGGGCTTTCCACTTTGAAGGATGGCCAGTGATGCTGCTATTGTCTGCAGCCGTTCCGCCGTCCATGCCGGCCATTTCAGCCAGGTCCTGGTGCCTGATAATAGCAGGTCCAATCCAGTCCATGTAGCTTTTGGCGTTTGCCCTGACATAGTCCTTCAGCAGCCACTCCCCATGGGAAGCATTAGCTGACCATGAAGCAATGGATTTTTGGGCGTCCTTTAAGGAACAAATTAAATAAAGCTTCTCCTTTGCCCTTGTCAGCGCAACATATAAAACCCGCATTTCCTCCGCTATCATCTCAAGCTGCTTTTTTTTCTTAAATGCAATTTGCGGCAGAGAAGGATAGGTAATCCGAAGTTCGGGATTCACGAATTTCGAAGCAAATCCTAAGTCTTTATCAAGCAGATAGGATTTTCGGATATCCATCATATTAAACTGCCTGGAAAGCCCTGCAAACATGACGATTGGAAATTCCAGACCCTTCGATGAGTGGATGGTCATAATCCGCACAACATCTTCCTGTTCACCCAAAGCTCTTGCAGCACCGAGGTCATCTCCCCTCTCCTGCATTCTTTCAATAAATCTTAAGAAACGGAATAATCCTCTAAAAGAGCTTGTCTCATATTGCCTTGCCCTGTCATATAGTGCTCTAAGATTTGCCTGTCTCTGCTTTCCTCCCGGCATTCCTCCTGCAAAATCATAGAAACCGGTATCCCGGAATAACAGCCAAATTAAGTCAGAAAGCGCCTCCTGCCTGGCAGCTTTTCTCCATACTGAAAGTTTTTTGTAAAAAGATGTCACCTTTTCATAAAGAATCTCATTTTCAGAAGGGTCTCCTTTTAAGCAGTACTCTGCGACAGCCTGATAATAGCTCCCGGAATGAAACAGGCGCACTTGTGCAAGCTCTTCCTCATCCAGGCCGGCAATAGGAGATCTTAATACGGAAGCAAGCGGGATATCCTGCTGGGGATTATCAATGATTTTAAGCAAGGAAAGCATAATAGCAACCTCTGTCGCCTCAAAATATCCTGTCGATAAATTGGCATAGACAGGTATTCCCGCCTTTTTAAACTCCTCAATGATTTGGGGAGCCCATGGCATTGAACGAAGCAAAATGACAATATCCCTGTATGCGGCTGAGCGGGATTTACCTGTTCTTGGGTCAATGATTTGCTTTTTTTCTCCGATTGCCTTCTTAATCAGCTTAGCCATCATTCTTGCTTCGAGCTGTGCATTTTCAAGTTCCTCATTTTCAAATCCGGCTTCTCCCTCATCAGATTCTTCCTTTAGGGATGTCATAGCCTCTTCATCGTTTTTCCCGCCGTCAATCAGAAACATCTCAATAGGATGCGGCCCGTCTTCGGGATAACTCGCTCCTTTTTTTAAAGAAGCATCCTCATCATATTCAATTTCGCCGACAGTCATTCCCATCAGCTGTTTGAATAAGAAGTTTGTCCCGTCAAGAACTTCGCTGCGGCTGCGGAAATTCCGGTTCAAATCAATTTTTAAGCCTGTCTGTTCTCCTTCATGGGTAAATCTTGCATATTTTCCGAGAAATAAATTTGGCTCTGCCAATCGAAAACGATAAATAGAATCAAGTAAGCGCCCGGCGCCTTGCTATATTGCTATAGCAGGTTTCCAAACACTCCTCCCAGAACCGTACGTACACCTCTCGATGTATACGGCTCCACATTCATCAGTCCAGCTCGCCGCTTCAGGTCTTATATGAATGAAAGTTTCTAATTGAGGGCAAACGCCTCTCTCTGCCTTTCAATCATATTTCTACCCGCAGCTTTTTGCCTTAAGTCAGGTCACTTTCAGCCATGATGCTTTCAACCTGTCTAAAAGGCTTCACGAGCAGCAAATTATATAGTATTCAGCTATCAGTCAATGTTCGAGTCTTTTTTATGGCTCTGTTGCTCGATTTCTGCTGCAGGGACCAGGTTCTGCAGCAGAAATCAACAATGTCCAAACATCAGCATAAGAATTAACAAAATGCTTTTCCTTAACCGTTTTGTCTTTTTACCTTATCAATGAAATAGGCGAACTCTTCCCCTTTTTTTGTTTTGTACCTCACTCTAAATCTTCCATCCTTTGAATATCTGCCCCAAATCTCCGAGACTGATGTCCGATATTTACTTGCAAAGGTTTTTAACATACTCTGTTCCATAATGTTACAGAATTTGTTCAGTACGTTTGCATTATGGGCTAATCGGAAATAATCATAGAGCCTTCTGATTTCGGAGTTATATTTTAATAAGATTTCCAGATCATCATACTGCTGCATCCGGGGCCTTGCCTTGCCTTTCCATTGACCTTCTTTGGTAGTATCCAATACGTCTAATTCCCTTAGTTTACCTTCCCAATGTTCATGCGGTACATATAGTCTGATAGGCATATGGTGTACGGATTTAAGTCCATCACTTCGCTGTAAGCTGTAATTCTTACCGCGCTCAGTTGTTATATCGTAGCTAAGGAATCTTGTTTTTTTTGCAGAATGTATGATGTTTATATTCTCTTGTGATAATTGAAGGTTTAACTTTGTTTTTAGAAACAATGTTACATCTTCATTTATTTTTTCTGCATCTTCCTTTGCCCCGATAATGCCTACAATAAAGTCACCTGCATATCTTGTATAAAACAATCTTCTGAAGTTCTTGTCCATTTGATCTTTAGAGGGGATATTTGCAAGTTTTGTTTCCCGCCTTTTAAGTTTTTGAAGATATTCCATTCCTTTTTCGGTTTCTTTGCCAGCAGCGCTGATTTTATCCTGATAATGCCTGATCCGGGCTGCCGCATTTACATATTCATTGCTATGTCCCCGCTTTTTGCCCTTATCGAAGTTTACCTTATACTCTTTCATGTATTTATCAAGTTCATGAAAGTATATATTTGATAATATTGGTCCTATGATGCTTCCTTCAGGAGCCCCGCTATGGTCTTTGCGCCATTTCCAGTCTTTCATGTAACCCGCTTTGAGGAACTTCCATATCAGATTAATGAATTTTTCATCCTCAATGCTCTTTCTTAGCAGGCTTATTAAGATATGGCGGTCAATCTTATCAAACAAATTCCCGATATTTCCTGTGACGAACCAGCGGACACCGCTGAATCGCTGCTGGATTTGCATTATTGCGGTATGGCAGCTTTTGTTTGGTCTGAAACCATGCGATGTATCTTCAAATTTCCCCTCATAAATACTTTCCTGGATCATCCTTACAGCTTCCTGGACTAGTTGATCTTCAACTGAAGGTATACCTGGTCTATTACTGCCGTCCCTTTTCGGTAAATCTGCTTTCCCGATTGGGGCAGGCTGGTATGATTGGTCCTTTAGACGTTCGATTAAGTTATCGATTTTTTCAAGACTCATGCCATCGGCTGTATCGTTATTTATCCCTTCCATCATTTCCACAGGCTTCCCATATAAATGCTGATATGCCAAGCAAAAAAATTCCGGGTTATATAAATTCCGATATAGCCTATCATACTTATAATTTTCACTGCTGGATTTCCAAGCCAGACTGGCTAATACTACTCTCGGATTTCTCATAGAGCCTCTCGCTCCTTCCCAATTTTGTATTATGCCCGATGAACTGCTCCCCTTCGCCATGTACTAGGCTTTCCCTAGCTCGGACTACTGCGGGAGCTCTGTTGCCATGCGGGATTTTCATGAGCCACATTTCTTGCTTTCGCTTGAAATCATCCTCAATAGCTAGTCAGCATTCCCGTTTAGGCAATCCCCATTTAGTACAGTTAAGAACCTAGCTTGCGCAGTGTCGGATGTGACTTTCGTCCTTTAACTCTTATTGAGTTTGGCCGGTCAAGACTCGCTCATTACATCATGTACACGAAAAGATGTAATCTTTTACAAATAAAGCAAAACAACCATACTTTATTCCATTGACCGCATGCCGTTTCAGCTGCTCTGCAACATGGCTGACATTAAAGCACCTTGGACTATCATTCAGGCAGTATAGCTTTCATCCTTGTCTGCGCTTTTCACCTCGATATTCATCTTCGCCTAAGCAGCTTTGGCGGATTATACCTTTAATCACATGCTATTGTCCTCAAACCAGTTTCCAAGTTTAAGTTAGTGATCGGTGACAGAGTATTGCCTGCGAGTTTTCTCTGCGGACTTGCTAATGTCCGGATTCTTATCTGCCCTTATGGGCGCACTTGTTTTACATCTCCGACCATGAATAGATTTCCGTCATATTCTCCATCTGACGTAACCAGATTTAAAATGGACTCCTGTACAAGGTTTGTGTCCTGATATTCGTCGACAAGCACTTCTTTGAACTGTTTTCTGTACTCCTCAGCAGCTTCTGAAGGTTTAAGGATTTCTCCGCTCTTCTCATCTGTTAAGATATCTAAACAGTAGTGTTCGAGGTCAGAAAAGTCCACAAGGTTTTTTTCCGTTTTTTCTGCAGAAAACTTACCGTCAAATTCTTTCACCAGCTCCACTAGAGTTTCGGCATATTCCTTCATATCCTTTATATCCTGTAAATAGTGCTCTGGCTTTCTAATGAATAGCTCTTTTTTTAAATCTTCCAGGATTTTTTTTGCCTTATTGCGCAGCTTTGCTGCCTGATCAACAAGATCTTTATTAAAATCTGCACCGGAGCACCTTTTGGCTGTTGAAAACTTCCAGTTATTCATTTTTTCGTATAATGAATTCCAAGATTGGCCGCTTGCCTCAATCAGCCCTTCTGCAATTTCCAGATCAGCAATGAAATTTTCTGCTCTCGGAGCCGGTCCCCCTGGCACTTTAGTCAGCTCCATTCCCTGCTGAAGCAGATCCTTTACGCTTTGAAGCTTAAGGCCGATATCAAAGAGCAGTGTCTTATAGAAAGGCAAATCTTCAATCGATGATCCTTCTGGCAGTTCATACATTGAAACAGTACGATTCAGCCATTCGCCGGGATCAGGATGAGCTCTTGAAAAGTCATGCAGTGTCCTGATCATTCCCTGCAAGGCATCATCATTCCTGTCACTTGTGTAGGCATCCACCAGCCTGAAAAAGCGTTCATTATCACTTCTCCCGTATTGTTCTTCAAAAAGCTCCTCTAGAACTTCATCACGAAGCAGCTCCGCCTCCGCCGAATCAGCAATTCTGAAGCCGGGATCTATTTCGGTAAGATAATAGTATTTGCGGATCACTTCAAGACAAAAGGAATGCAGTGTCGAAATCGATGCCCTGTTAATCAGGCTGAGCTGTTTTCTGAGATGCTGTGACTGCGGATTTGACCGGATGGCCTTCTCGAGTGCATCTCCGATCCGGTGTCTCATTTCCGCCGCAGAAGCATTCGTAAATGTTACTACAAGCAATTCATCTACATCCATCGGATCTTCTTCCGAAAGAACCTTCTGGATGATGCGATTGACGAGGACTGCCGTTTTTCCTGAACCGGCAGCAGCGGCAACCAGAACATCCTGATCTTTTGCCCAAATGGCCTTCCATTGTTCTGCTGTCCAGTTTTCATGTTCCGGCATAGCCGGAATAATTGTTTTACTCATAACCCTTTATCTCCTCCCTTAACAAGCTGAGAACATCTTCCTGTTTTCTTGGCAGAAGAATTCTGAAATCGTTATCCTCTAACGATTGATCGAATTGGCACACCGTTTTAAACGAACAAAATGTACAAGGGGTTTTTTCCTTTAATTTATATGGAGCTATATCAACTTTCCCCCCTGTTATGCCATCTCCGGCACTTTGGTATACATTCCGCACATGCCGGTTTAACATCCTGAACTCTTCACTGCTCGCAACCTTTGAAACAGACTGCAGGGTTCCGTCTTTTTTAAAACCGGCCGGTATGATATCCGAACTCCCGTTCACGCCAATTTCAAGATTTTTATCCATTAATTGAACAACACTTGGATCTCCGAGCACCAGGCCCTTCATTTTAAAGTTCTTTAAAATAGCGTCCTCTATTTCATCCAGTCCAAGCATCCCGCTGCTCTTCACCACCGGATTGTGGACATGGAAGTACAGCACACCGGCAGGAGATGCTTCCTTGCCGATTAATGACTTCGAGTGGGTAATAATGATATCAAGATAAGTAAGCATCTGCAGGGACAGACCGTAATAAACTTCGCTCATATTTAATTCTTTTTCGCTTGATTTATAATCAAGCACCCTCAGATATGTGCCATTGTCCTCCTCAGCTTTATCAACGCGGTCAATTCTTCCTACAAGCTCCATTTTAGTGCCATTTTTCAATGTAAAGGAAAGCGGCGGAAGCTCTGCATTCCTGCCAAATCCAAGCTCAAGGCCTATCGGAGAAAAACCGCTCGCCTTTGCATGTTCGCTCAGCACGATAGAAGCCCTGCCTATGACGTTTTCAAGCTTTCTTCTTAAATAATGATGGCGGTTTGAACTGAGCAAAATTTGGTTCTGCAGTTTCGGGGCAAGGTTTTCAACAGCTGCTTTAGCCAGCTGCAGGCACTGCTCCTTGGTCAGGGAAGACCATGCAATGTGATTTTGATATAAATGCTCTGAAATGAGCTTTAGGGCAGCATGAAACATCTCCCCAATGTCTGGGGCATCAAGGCGGTAAATCTTCCTGTCCTGCAATTTCAGCCCATGTGCCGCAAAATGGGAAAACGCACAGCTATTGTACATTTCCATCCTGGATACACTTGCAAGAATGCTGTCCCCGTATAGTTTTTTGCTTGTATCTTCATTTAGTGTCTTGACTTTATTCTGATAGAAAAGGCTTGATAGCACACGGGCTGCCCGGGGTTTCACTTGGCAGTCATCCATATAGGCATTGTACACATCCCACCATAACGGTTCGATTGGATAGCCCCGCTTTTGTAATTGAAGCTGAGCTGTCAGATAGGAAAGGGCGACATCATAATTCGCTGCGAATCCCGCCTGCGCATCTGCATCGAGATCAGAAGGATCATTCATATACACCAGTTCAGATACATTTGGTACAGCATCTTTTACTCTTTTAATATATGAAGATGGCAGCAAAGCCTTACCTTCTTCATCTGCCATCGGATATGACAGGTAAAGATCGTGTGATGGAGTCGTGAAGGCCTTATAAGCAGTAAATTCTTCATCCAGAAGCCGTATTTTGGAACCTGGTGCCACTTCCAGTCCATTCGCAGTGAGGTTTTCCCTCTCACTGTCAGAGAAGATGCCATCTGAAGCAGCTTTACCCGGCAGCACTCCTTCATTCAAACCTATTACAAAGGCTGCCTTAACAGAATCAAGCCTGGACAAATCCAGGTTCGCCACTAAAACCTGGTCAATCGCAGGAGGAACGATGGAAAACTTCATCGTGTCCATTCCTGATTCCAGAATTTGAGAGAATTGCTTGATGGTTAATTTTTCATCACCCAGTATTTCAACGAACTGATCGAGCAGATCCACAACAGCTTCCCATGACTGTTCATGCTCTCTCGCTGAAGCCAGGTCACCCTCTTCCTCGGATTCACCTTTCAGCTTTTCCAGTTTCTCCGGAATGTGCAATTCCTCCAGATACAGATAAAGAGCTTCACAGAATTCCCGGCCATCTTCTGCTCGTTTTAACCTTCTCGCAAGCCTTAGTACAGGCTCGGTAAAAATCTGCTTTAAGCCGTTCAGCTCCTCTTCCTGCTGCATTTCTTTGTCAGTCTGCATGCGCTCCTCAAGCTCAAGTCCCCTGATTCTCCGGTAATGCCATCTGTCCTTGGAGGTCCATTTATTTCCCTTAATGCCTCTTGAAAGAACATAGTTCTCCAGACGGTCCACCTGTTCACGCATGTCATGATTGCTGTTTTTCAGAGGAAAAAGAAGCTCCGTCTTTATAGCACGGAATACTGGCTCATACCTCCAATTGGTAATCAGAATCTCCAGAGTAGAGCGTATTAATTCAATGAGAGGATGATTAAGCATCGATTTTTTTGAATCAATGAATATAGGAATATGATAATCACGGAAAACAGTTTGAATAATATCATGATACGCCTGGCCATTGCGGATGAGGATGGCAATATCCCTCCACCTGTATTTCTTATCACGGACCAATTCAAGTATGGCGCGTGCCGTGCCTTCCGCTTCCGCCCTTCGGTTCACTGCCTGTGCGATGGTTATATTCCCATGTTCATAGAAAGGTGCTGCCGGACGGATATTGAAATTCGATTCTAAATGTAAAAGGCCTGGACTTTGCTTAAATCTCACACCTTCATTCAAATGTAAATCTTCTTCAATATCGATGCCCATCCCTGCAGCAGCCTGATATACGCTGTAATAAGTACTTCCAGTCTGGCGGAAAAGGCTCAAATTATCAGGAGGCGCAAGCTTATATGGCTTGTCAGTGCTGAGTGCAATAGTGACATTGCGGCTCAGTTTCATTAATTGTGCTACAATCAGCAGCTCTTGAGGGGTAAAGCTGTAAAAACCGTCAATGTAGATTTCGGCATCCGCGATATAATCAGACTCCCCAAGTTTTTCTGCGAGCAGTGTAAAATAATCTTCCGAATCCAGATACTTGCCAATAAGCTCATCCTCGAAAGCCTGGTAAATCAGTTCAAGATCGTGCAATTTATCCTGCAGTGCCTTAGAATCTCCGCCTTGCTTATGGGCTGCATACTCCTTGATTTCATTCGGGTTCAGGCAATATCTTTTAAACTCTGTCAAAATATCTTCAATTTGCGCGATAAATCCCTGTTTATCAGCAGAACGCCGAAATAGCGATAAATTCTCTTTTTTGTCTTCTATGATCTTTCTAATCAGCATATTGACGCCAGTGCTGTCTAAATGCATCCTGCTCATGCCGCCTGTATCCTGCAGCACGCGCCAGGCAAGGCGGCTGAAACTGAAGACCTGGGCCCGGATCATTCCTCCGAGACCGGGTGTTGAGATTAATTTATATTCAGACAAAAAGGTCATCTGGTCCGGAACAAGGTAGATCAGCGGATTCCCTCCAGGATCATCTTGCAGTTTATTGCGGATTTCATCCAGCATCACTGAAGTTTTTCCCGTTCCTGACCTTCCAGTAATAAAACGAAGCGACACTATGCAGCCTCCTAGCTCTCCCACTTTATTTTCATATTTCCCTGCTATTATCATATCAGAAAAACAGCCCTTTTTTCTTTAAAAGGAGCCTGCAATTGCTGGCATTTTTTCCTGTGAAAGAAGAATCACAGCGCAGCGCCAGCTCCCTGAATGGCACCAGCATTCCCGCATAGCTTAGGTGCCTGCACATCAGGCCGATGAATCATCATTGAAAGATTTATCATTTGCTGTACCTGCCAGAATCCTGGTACGCCGAATTAATAAGTTCCTCTCTTTATTTTACTTTGTTTCCCGCTCTGAATCCAATCGTATGTTCGTGTTTTTTTGGTAAATCCTGCTTTGTGTTAAGTCCATGCTGGTAACACAATCTTAAAAAATCAAAACGCGTCCTGCTGATCCTTAGCAGCACAATAAGACTTGTAAGCCGTTTCCGTCCCAGCTATCCCCTAAAATTGGCGGAAACAGAATTTAGCATAGACTCTCACCTAAAGCAGCTTAAATAATCTTTGAGTTTATTCTTATCTAATTGAGCATATTTGCTTTCATTTGAACTTTCTTTTGAACAACTTGCCATAAAAACTGAAAATATCATTATAAAAATAGCTCTGTTAAACGACGCTGTTGATTTTTAATAAAAGAAAAAGGAACCTATTATGGTCCCTCTAATATTCACTTATTACTAAAGCCTCCGTTTGTCTAGGTGTATTCGTTCACAATGCATAATTAATTGGTTCATTCATTACAGGAATGCTCCCCTTTACTTCCATAGAATCTCAACATAAAAAGGCATTAATCCTTCTTCGATCAACACCCATAGTTGAATAAAAACAATATTTTTAATTATTTTTCGGTCTTAAAGAAAGTGATTTTTCAATAACTGCAGACAAGTCTAATGATGGATACTCAGTTTTTATTAATTCATAAACCTCTTGTATAATTTCCTCTAATTCACTCACACTTTCTTTAGGATGTGTTAACAATATAGATTTAAAACGATTAAAGGCATCGTTGGGAGCGATTATCATAGCTTCTAATGAATGTTTCTGCCATTTAAAAGCTGGATGATGTACATATATTCGGTTTAGGCCAAAAAGTATTCCCATCAAGTTTGTTTGTACAGAGACTATTACTTTATAAAGCATCAGCCAATCTTCCCTTTTAAGTAAAGCTTCTCGGTTATTCCATCGATTACCTAAATAGATGTTATCATTTATCATTGCTACACTTAAGTCTTTGGGATAAACCTCAACTTTTTTCTTAAGATTACTTAATATTTCTTCTCCGTAAAGTGGAATACCATCATAAACTGTTGATATAAGGCATTGTTTATCTAAATCTGTATCAAATCCTAAGATTACATCATTAATTATATTTTGAATTGTTGAAGTCAAAAAATTACTTATTTCTAATTTAACACCGTCAGTAACATATGTTTCAGACCATTCCTCTTCCTCATAAGGATGAAAATCAATAATTTTTCCATTAACAGAGTTAATGGGGAAATTCCTATCTACGTCCGTTGGGCCTTCTTTCCAAAATATAAACAACTCAATATCAGAATATTCATCATTCCAGCTGCGGGAAACAGAACCTCCGAGCAATACAGCTTCAACTTTTGGATTCTGCATATAAACTTTAGATAGATTTGACGCTAAAAGCTTTAAATTCAAAATCTCACTCCTATTAACTAATCTTGGCTTATATATATAATTCGATATTAAGGTTTGATTCTCCTTTAATATAGAAGACCGATAGTGGCTTATCGAGCTAAACTGCCCTATTAGCGCATTAAAAAAAATAGCTCGTATGCACTCCTTTTAATAAATAACGCGCATGTTAGTTGATTAATAAAAAACAATAATGTTCTTTAACAGAGCCTAAAAACTAAAAATTTCGGATGATTAAAGCGTACACCGCTTTTTATCAGGTTCTGTGATGCTTGCTCTTGACCATTAAGATTCGGCGGACGTTCACCAATCCTGCTCACCGCAAAGCGTCTTTTGCCCCACTCAGATATACTTACAAAACCTATCAATTAGACGCCATTAGTTTTGCTAAGTTTCACAATTATTCAAGATTAAGATATGACTCAAAAGCAAAAAAATTTTTAAAAAACCTTTTAGTTATGGAAAGGTGAAGATTTACGCTCCAATCAACCCTTTTTAACAAAAAGATTGCCTCACAGAACTCATAAAAAACAACAATCTTTAAGAAAACAGCCATAAAAAAAATAAAAAAAGCAAAAAACCATAAACTGCAGGTCTTTTGCTTTTTTATCACCATTCAATTTCCTTTAAAATTCACGTTAAATTCCCTTATTGGCCAGTATCTCATATCAACCTTTCCGACCACCTGCTTATATGAAATGTAGCCAAAGTGGCGGCTGTCCATGCTTTCTAGCCGATTATCCCCCATTACGAAAAGCTTTCCTTTCGGGACGGTATTGGTATCCGTCACATCCTTCAGCGTGAAATCGCCAGTCAGCAGCTGGCCTGGAAAAGGATGTTTGAACCTTTGAAGATATGGTTCAGCATACCGTACACCCTTTATATACAGCTGATCATTTTTATAAGCAATGGTGTCTCCAGGAAGGCCTATTACCCTTTTAACATAATCTTCTTTGCTGTTTGCATGAAAAACAATTACGTCAAACCGCTGAATATCCTTCATTTGGTATCCAATTTTATTCACAACAAGCTTATTTCCATCCTGAAGGGTAGGCTGCATAGACTTGCCATCCACTTCATAGCTTGAAAAGAAAAATGCACGAATAAGGAGAAAGAGCACAAAGCCAATGATGCCTGCTTTAAACCAATCAAACAAAGGGTCTTTTTCTTTTTTTTTCATCCTTATGCCTCCATTAGCCGATAGCCTGTTTCTAAGATATATTAACCATTCTCCCTCTTCATGCTCTTATTTAATCTGCCTTCAATTAATTTTCCTGCGTACCATAGAATAAAAATAACTAAAAACACAATGAATGTCCTGACAGGCTTATGTATCAGCGATTTCAAATCATAACCAACAAAGCTTATCGTAAAGATCATCACCATTTTCCCGCCCAGAACTGCGAGAATATACTGCATGGGCTTTACTCTGGATAACCCTGCCACAATGTTCACAACCGCAGATGGAGTGAACGGGAAGCAAAGCAGCAAAAACAATGGCCCAAATCCATGCCTGTCCACCCAGTTCATTAATTTTTGGACTTGCTTATGTTTGTGAAGAAACTTTAAAGCTTTTCTTTGACCATATTTCCTGAATATCCAAAATACCAGCAGCGCCCCCGTAATGGCACCAATCCAGGAAAACAAAAAACCGAACCATAATCCAAATGCGCTGGCATTGGCAAAGACAAACACGAAAAGAGGCAAAAACGGCAAGAAAGCCTCAAGCATCGGCAGCAGTATCCCCGGGATCGGGCCGAATGATTTATATTTCTGCATCAATTCCAAAATATAATCTAAGGTAAACCATTCCTGAATCATGTCAAAGTCCATAGTTATCTCCTTAAGTACACAGGCTATTCCATTCATTTTCTGAGAAGGTATAGTCCAGAGTCAATTGTATAACTTAGATATATCACTTCTCCTTCAAAATGCAAGAATTATATGTAACTGGTCTATTTTTTTCTTTCCCTAACTTTCTGTTTCATAAGCATGATAAGATGCCTTATTACCCGAAATGACATAGATCAGCAAAAATGCGCCTGCTAAGAAAAGGGTAATACATATAACAGACAGTCCTTCTTGAAGGACCATCTTAGTAAGAGCGGAATGAATTTCCTGCCCGGGGAGGCTTGCATCCATGCTGTTTATTGATTAATATAAATACAGGAACATATGTTCTAAAATAATTTTCATCCTACATATAATTGGATGGGAGCTGCTTCTTATTTCATGGGTTTATTAATCCGATAATGGTGAATATTTAAAGCTTATTGATCTCACCAGATATTTGTATAAAGCAGTCCAAGTCCAGAAAGCTGAAAACATAACGAACGGATTATTAATAATTTGCGCTTTTTTATTTTTCAGCCAATTAAGCTGCTGATTTCTGAAATCCGCTGACTGAAGCGGTGGATTTCACCAAAGGGATCAACTACAAAAAAGACACCGCAGACACAGGCTAATAAACAAAGCCCATTTCATAACCGGTGCATAGACAATCAAGAAGGGAGTTGAAGCTCCGTGACCCGTATACCCGAAAAAGAAAGAAATATTATCGAGCAGGCTATTTATCTTCCAATGGTCATCACGATATTAAACCGCGATTTAAAAATCATTGATGAAAGTCCCTTTAAGTTAAAAAAGCCATACATGGAACTCGTAGAGGAAGCACTGAGTATGGCACAAAAGGATTTAATGGACGTGCGAAAGCACCTGCGCAGGGAAAATATCAAAGTCAGTGAGCTGAAGAGAGATCTTGATTTTACGATGTATTGCTTTCTTTACCGAGGCTATGAAGAGCATCATAATTATTTCAACCCTAGGCTGCGCAACCGGGTAGAAGAATTACTGGCATTTTATCTCTTTAAACGACTGATGGAAGCTGCCAAAAATAATGCCCGGCAATGAAAGGATGAAGAGTTCAGCTTGCTCTTCTGTTTGATGTGTTTATCCTTTTACTTGTGATGCCATAATTTCCTTGCTGGAGGTGCGCAGTAACTGGCGTGCCGGGATACGTACGGTAAAACCAGGGAAGAGTTTCTTATGAATCATTTAGAGGGGATGGAACAATCAAACCTTGCGGCATTGAGTTAATGAGGAATTAAAATTTGTTGTTTCAGGATAAATCCGACAGCTCCAATATATACAGAAGCAAAAAAGGTAAGAAATTCCCTCATTCTTATAAAGGAAGCCTGCTGTTATTCCGTCTATGAATATTCTAAGCTTCCCTTTTTGTTACCTTTTCCGGTTTCCTGGAGTATATGCAGACGAAAATTCCGAGGCCTCTGAGTTTCCTGAACCTGTAAAAAGATAGTAGGACTTTCTTTCGCTTTCTTCTATCCGCTGGGTCAATTTGGCCTTTAGCTGGGCGGTTCTAAGAACCTGATTCCCAAATGAGCTGCTTGATACAGGCACTTCTATATTCTGTTTACTTCTAAAAACTACTTTCGTATGTGTGGAATCTTTGCGGTTATATCTTGAAACATGTGAATGCGACAGCCAAATGCACTTCGGGCGCATGGGAGAAGTGGTCGGGAAGAAAAAAACTGAGCTTGTCGGATCGATGGCAATCGGTGCTTTATGGGTAATGCCAATCAGCTCTTTGGTTCCGTCTTTTCTGCCTTCATAGCTGCTGCCAAAATACTCGCAGCTTTTTTTAATAATATCGATAGGTTTAAATGGAGAAATAAACTCATCTTCCACTTCTATTATATGCGAGTAGATTTTGCTTCCATAATTTATGGGCATGATCAGTAAGGTGAATGGAGATATCTCATATTCTTCTATATGGCTCGGCTTGAAATCTGTCATAAAACGCTTCCTTCCTAATATCTTTTTTCTCATCATACCATAAATCTCCTACTTTTCTCCTAAAATTAACAAAATATTGTAATTTTTTTGGATATTTTGTCATGTTTTGAATGAATATATGTTAAATTTTCTGAATTATCTAACAAGTTATTTTATATAATAAAGAAAAGAATGTCAGGAGTGGTTATCTTGAAAAATAATAAATCCTATTCCGACCTCGTTAAAGACTGTTATATGAAAAAACAAAAACGAGAATCCTCCCTTAAGGAAATGTTCATTGACATGATTATTCACGAAGCGCTCCTTAACAGTAAAAAAGACGATTTAGAACGCAAACTAGATGATGCACTGGATAAAAAGGACAAGATGCTGTTCATGGAGTTAAGCAGCGAACTGAAAAAACTTCTTTTGTCGTTCGGCACTTAAGCCACTATAACAGCATCATATGGCATTAGCTATTCCGGAGCATTCATATAATGAAGGCCTCTCCAAGTATGGAGAGGCCTTTATTATGTTATGACCGATGAAATGATCCCATCACTTCTGCGGTTTCTGTAATATTAACAAATGCTTTCCCATCAACATCATTAATCATCGTCTTCACATCGGTTAATTGATATCTTGTAATAACAACCATGAGAATCTTCTGTCCTTCTCCGGTATATGCTCCCTCTCCATCAATCACAGTAATGCCCCGATAAAGATTGGAAAGCAGCTTGCCTTTCATTTCTTCGCCCTTTTTGGTAACAATCATTAAAGTAAGCTTGATATGATTGGTATGTATCGTATCAATGACCTTTCCTGTTGCAAAGATTGCAACCATTGTATTCAAAGCAGCATCCCAATTAAATACAAATCCGGAGGCGATGACTACAATGCCGTTCATGGCAGAAATGAGAGCTCCCAATGGGAAATCTCTTTTCTTCGTCAAAAGCATCGCCACAATATCAAATCCGCCTGAGGACCCTGAAGCCCGGAAAATCAAGCCAATTCCAATACCTGTAATAACCCCCCCAAATAAAGAAGACAAAATAGGTTCATGTGATATGGCATGCACCGGAATCAAATACAAGCTGACAGACAAAACCATTACAGAAAGAATGGTAAAGAGAATAAACTGTTTCCCTAATTTAAACCATCCTAAAATCAGGAGCGGCAGATTCAGCAGGAAATTTAGAATTCCAGTATTAAAGGGAGTAATGATCCCCAGCATAATGGCAATTCCGCTTAATCCGCTGCTTAAAATCTGATGCGGGATAAGAAATAAATTATAGGCAACTCCAACGATGACCGAACCCAAAATGATGTTGAATATCTTATACATAACTGATCCCCTTGCATACGAATTAAGAATTTACTTTATTATAGTAAAGAAACCATAAATATTAAATATAAAAGTATTTTC
>NZ_MLYQ01000109.1:0-10133 GCF_001866725.1 Bacillus sp. MUM 13 | reverse complement strand
GGAAATCAACCCCTTGTTCCCTAGCAAAAAAGTATACGAAAACAGCCTTTTTAAAAAAATCTGCTTCATAAGTTAAATTGGCTGCTATAAAATAAAATACCATAAAAAGTAAAAAATATGTTATTAAGGAAACGACAATCCTTACGGAAGAGCTTAAAGAAAAAAGCGTTTTATGAAGGAAAACCTTAAGGCGCGAATGGATTTTCATGCTGTCATGTGTTACTATAAATCCTTAACTAATATGAGGACGTGAACAAATTGATAAAAATACAAATACCGCAAACTGACATTTCAATTAAACAAAGGAAGCAGCAGGCTGAAGAGGGAGAACATGAAATACCAAGCATCAGCGGCTTTATTGATCTTCATGAAATACCAAGGGACAAAGCCGGAATATTCATGTTTTTCAATAAAGATGATGAGCTCCTTTTCACAGGGAAAGCAAGAAAGCTGCGCCAGCGGGTAAAAAAGCATCTTGAAGATTCAGTTTCGCCAGTTAAAAACCATCGTGCCGAAATTTACAGAATTGATGTATGCATTGTGGAAGATCCGACAGACAGAGAAATATATGAAACCTATATTATTAATGAATTAAAAGCGAAATACAACATCGATAAAGTATTTTTCAGATAATAAAAAAACCAGGGAGATGCCTTAGCATCTCCCTGGTTTCTATTCATCGATTGTTTTATTGTTTGACAAAGGCGCTTTTTCTGATTTAGGCTTCCAATTTTTCAGTTTTCCATTCAAATAATCTTTTAGAATGTAACGTTTCTTTTTACGCTTTCTCTCTCGATTCTTCATGGAAAGTCACCACCCTTTTTTGAAATCGTTAAAGGTGTTGCCTCTTTATTATACCTCTATTTCATATCCCGCTTAAAGTTTTTTGTGTTTTCTTTTGTCTCACAGCTGGACAATTTAACCTATATCCTTATCCCGGAACACGTCCCTGATTAACTTACAAAACTGGACAATTCAAGGGGCAGTTCTTATACAGCGCCATAATCGCTGTTATATGGTATCATCATAGCTGGAGGTGCAGACATGTCCCGGATGCAAGATAAAATGTTTAACTGTGAAAAAGAGCTTACTCTTTCTGTAATAGGCGGAAAGTGGAAAATGCTGATACTGTGGCATTTGGGGAAACAGGGAACAAAGAGGTTCGGTGAGCTTAAGGCCCTCATGCCCGGAATAACCCAAAGAATGCTTGTAAATCAGCTTCGCGAGCTGGAAGAAGATTTAATTGTTTCAAGGAAGGTTTATCCAGTCGTCCCTCCTAAAGTGGAATATTCGCTGACAGAGCAGGGCTGGACACTTATGCCAATCCTTGACTCCATGTACAGCTGGGGGAAAAATTATATGGAAATAGTACTGGAAAACAGTATAGACACATCAAAGTCAATTAAATAAATAACAAAGGAAAATCTCTGCATGCGGAGATTTTTTATTTTGGCTTTGTTAAATACATTAATTTGCAAAAGGGCATATTTGAAGGGGAGGAGAGACTGCCGCAGAAAGTGAAGAATTATAGTGTTTCAATCAGCCGGTCAGTATTAATCTTTAAAGACTTTTTATCGCCCTATTGATAGACAATTTAATTTTATTAATAGCAGGCAGTATAATCACCATAAAAAAGAAGCCCTTAAGAGCTTCAATGGCATTTAAAGCTGGAATTTCTGTTTTTGCAAAAGGTAACAGTTTATGGCTTCTTCAGAAATCGTTATTTTCTTGGCAATGTAGCCTGCTGGATTTTCTGTTCCATCACCCTGCTCATCTTTAAGAACTGTACAAAGCATAGAAGAAATTCTAGTTAAATGATCTATGACATTTAACAATTCTACTTCTGTATCACTAGCATTTGACATGGTTTCCCATGTAGATATTAGAGAATGAAGATTATCAAGCCTTTTTGCTGCTGTTTGGAGCTCAGAAAAAGAGATATTCATATTTAACCGCCTCCTTTTTTCGATATGTAATTATTACTATTCAAAAAGATAGGGATACATTCTTAATTACGAAATAATAGAATCTTTTATTCTGTTTTAACAGAATAATGGCATAATAAAGCAAAAGTAAGTACAGTACTTTGCTAAAAAAAAATGAAATGAAAACGTTGACAAAATATTAATCCAATAATAATATAAATGAGAATAGTAAATTAATTAATTTAATTAACTATCATTTTCAAAGAGATTTCGGCAGGGAATTGTTACATAGTAACGTGAATTTGGCAAAGGGGGAGAAATAATGAAGAGGAAAAAATGGATGGGTCTTGCCTTAACTGCAGCTCTGGCTCTTGGTTCTCTAGCTGGATGTTCAAGCAAGGATGACAGTAATGGACAATCAGGAAGCGGAGAAAAAATTACATTCTGGGCTCCATTTTCTGGTGCGGACGGTCCGCGTATGAAAAACATTGTGGCCAGCTACAATAAATCGCAATCAAAATATCAGGTGGATATGCAAATTGTTCCGCAAAATGATTATTATAAGACGGTGGATTTAGCTTTCTCAGGACAGAAGAATACACCTGATGTATTAATTATGCATACAGACCAGCTGACAAATTACGCAGACAAGCATTTATTGAAGGATATTAAGGATATAGCAACAAAAGCAGGCCTGAAAGAAGAAAACTATTCTGATACGGCATGGAAAGCAGGTTCCATAAAAGGCAAGCAGTATTCAATTCCTTTGGATATACATCCTCTTATCATGTATTACAATAAGGATTTGTTTAAAGCAGCCGGACTTGATCCTAATAAGCCGCCGGTTAACCGGGAAGAATTTGTTGCCGATGCGAAGAAACTTACAGATACTTCTAAAAATCAGTATGGCTTTGTTGTTCCTACATTATGGCCGAATCAATTTATTTATCCTACTGTCTTTTTCCAAAATGGGGGAGAATTGCTTAAAGACGGCAAGCCAAATTACAACAGTCCTGAAGGTGTAGAAGCCTTGACCTTTTTAAGTGACTTAATCAAAAAAGATAAAGTATCTCCTGCAAATGTTCAGCAGGACGGTGAAGTAACACTTTTCCTCCAGGGCAAAAATGCTATGCAGTTAAACGGACCTTGGATGATGGAGCAATGGGACAAAGCCGGAATCAATTATGGTGTAGCACCTGTGCCGCAGCTTGGCACAAAAGAACAAGCCGTGTATGCTAATGGCCACAACTTTGTTATCCCGGCTTCTGTGAAGGATACCAAGAAATTGGATGGAACCACTGATTTCTTGATATATGTAGCAAATAACACAATAGAATGGGCTAAATCAGGACAAGCACCGGCGTCTAAAGCGATTTACGAGCAAAGTGAAGAATTCAAAAAAATGAAGCAGCAGCCTCAGGTAGCAAAAGAATTCAATTACGCCAAATTTGCTCCGCGCATTGATAACTGGGGACAAATATCTGATCCATTATGGGCAGAAGTAAATCTTGCACTGCTGGGCAAGAAAGATCCGAAAAAGGCTTTGGATGATGCCAATAAAAAAGCTGAGCAAATACTGAATAAATGATGAATGAGGGAGGTGAACAGATCACTGTCTGTTTATCTCCTCTCATGACTTAGTTCCGAAGCAATTGCTGTCATATTAAGGAGAGGGGGAGAGGCGGATGCAAAAAACCACTTGGAAATCACAGCTAACATCGAGCTTATTTGTACTACCATATTTCCTGCTGTTTATCATATTTCTGTTAATTCCAATCGTATATGGAGCATGGATGAGTTTGCATAACTGGGATTTATTAGATCCGGTTCATAAGTTCGTGGGTCTTGCAAATTATGGAAAAATATTTGATCCTTCTTCCTATGTAAATAAATTATTTTTTGAAGGCCTTAGAAACACGCTTCAATTCGTAGTTTACAGTGTACCATTATTAGTTCTTATCGGTCTTGGCCTGGCATTGCTGGTCAATACTCTTCCAGGAAAAATAAAAGGTCTCTTCAGAACCTTTTATTTTATCCCTTATTCTGTTTCTGTTTCCGTTGTCGGTATCATCTGGCTGTGGCTTCTTGATACAAACAGCGGTTTGATCAATCAATATCTGCAAAAAATGCATATACCCGGCATCCCTTGGCTGACAGATATGCCTTGGGCCTGGATTTCCATTGTTGCCGCAACACTATGGTGGACAATAGGATTCAATATGGTGATTTTTATCAATGCACTTAATGATGTTTCCGAGGAACTCTATGAAGCCGGTTCTTTGGATGGTGCTAACCGCTGGCAAAGATTTCGCCATATAACATTGCCAAGTATTAAACCCACGATGATATTTGTAATCATTACTTCCACTATTGCTTCATTTAATGTCTACGGACAGCCTTTCCTGATGACTAGGGGCGGACCTGGTACATCCACAAAGGTCCTATTAATGAACATTGTGGATGAAGCATTTAAACAAAGGCAATTAGGCACATCTGCTGCCATGTCATTAATGATGGCACTGATTATGATCATTATTTCTGTCATACAGCTAAAAGTTACCAGAGGGAAGGAGTAGATTGGCATGCAAAAATGGTTTAAAACCCTTATTGTCATATTGGCAATTATTATTGCGCTGTTGTTTTTAATCCCGCTCTTTTGGATGCTGGCTACTTCTTTCAAAAGTGACCAGGAAGCATTTACAGCAGGTATCAAGTGGCTCCCGAAAGTATTTACTCTGGAAAACTATCAATATAGCATTGGGGGAGAAAATTCAGACACCCCAGTTCTTCAGTGGATGGGCAATTCCCTTTTCGTCGGTATAGCCGGGACGCTTATTGTCCTTGTTATTGATACCATGGCAGCCTATGGACTCGCGCGTTTAGACGTTCCATTTAAAAAACTATTGATTGGTTTGTTTATCGGTTCTTTAACCATTCCATGGGTCATAACATTTTTGCCGCTTTACATGGAATTTAATAAAATGGGTCTTCTGGATACATATGCCGTATTAATTCTTCCGTATTCAGCAAATGCCTTTGGTGTATTTCTGTTATTTCAATATTTCAGAGGATTCCCCAAGGAATTGGAAGAGGCAGCCTTTCTTGATGGTGCAAATAAATGGCAGGTATTCATGAAAGTAGTATTGCCATCCGCAAGGCCAGTCATTTGGACTTTAGCCATCTTTACATTTATGGGGATTTATAATGACTTCTTATGGCCGCTTGTTACAACGAATTCTCCTGAAATGAGGACAATTACAACAGGAATAGCGATCATGCAGCAGGGAAGCTTTGTTTCCTCGCCTGGTAAACTGATGGCCTTGACATCCATTGCAACCGTTCCGGCAGTCGTCCTGTTTATTATCGGCCAGCGCTCCTTCATTAAAGGAGTAACACAATCAGGAATTAAGTAAGGAAGGATTGAAAAACATGACTATACCTCGTAATGAATATCCAAGACCGCAGCTGGTCAGGGAAAATTGGTTAAATTTAAACGGTCAATGGGACTTTGCCTTTGATGATAGAAATCAGGGACTATTAAAACAATGGCATAAGGATTTTCCAACGGGAAATGAAATCACAGTACCCTTTGCATACCAGACAGAGTTAAGCGGCATCCACGATTCCTCTTTTCATGATGTTGTTTGGTATCATAGAGTTTTTTCTGTTCCAGATGAATGGAAAGAAAAGAAAATCATCCTTCATTTTGGTGCAGTGGATTATCGTTCCTGGGTGTATATTAATGGTGAAATGGCTGTTTTTCATGAAGGCGGAAATACACCGTTCTCTGCCGATATCACGCACCTCTTAGATGGACATTCCGGTATGAATGACCTGACAGTTCGTGTTGAGGATCCTTCTGAAGATGTTACTATCCCAAGGGGAAAGCAATATTGGCATGAAAAGTCTGAATCTATTTTCTATACAAGGACTACTGGCATCTGGCAGACCGTCTGGATGGAACCTGCAGATACTGCCAGAATTGACTTTTTACGATGGACACCCCAAATTGACCGGGGTGACATTGAACTTGAGTTTGAAATAACAGGTGACCTGCCGGAAAATCTGAATTTGACTGCAGAGATTTCTTTCAATAATGAAAAAATCGTATTTGACCAGACACATGTGGTTAACTCCTACAATAAACGCAGTTATAACCTCAGGAACCGGTCTACAGACCGAAGCAACATACATGGCCCGGGCTGGTACTGGACCCCGGAAAACCCTAACTTATTTGATGTAACACTGATTTTAAAAGACGGTGAAAAGATTTTAGATAAAATTGGCAGCTACTTTGGAATGCGTAAGGTATCGATTGAAAATGGAGTATTTATGCTTAACAATATGCCATATTATCAAAAGCTTGTACTGGATCAGGGATACTTCCCCGGAGGCCTTTTAACAGCTCCTGATGAAGATGCCTTAAAGAAGGATATCGAGCTTGCAAAGGAAATGGGCTTTAATGGTGCCAGAAAACACCAAAAAGTTGAAGATCCCCGCTTTTTATATTGGGCTGATAAGCTGGGTTTCCTTGTTTGGGGAGAGATGGCCAATGCTTCTGAATACAGTGAAGAAGCTGCAAGGCGCCTGGCGACTGAGTGGTTTGATGTTGTAAAGCGTGATTACAATCATCCCTCCATAATTGTCTGGCTTCCTTTAAATGAGAGCTGGGGAATATCCAGAGTGGCATATGACCAGCAGCAGCAGGCACATGCTACCTCGATGTACTGGCAAACTAAATCAATTGACCAAACACGCCCTGTTCTATCTAATGACGGATGGGAACATACCATTTCAGATATTTGCGGTATTCATAATTACAGAAGCGCTGAAGAAATGGAAAAGGCATACACCTCAGCAGAAAAAGCCGTTAGTACAACACCGGCTGACCGTGTCATTTATGCAAACGGTTTCTCTTATGGAGGAGAACCTATTCTGATTACAGAGTATGGAGGAATCGCCTATAAAAAAGACCAGCAGGACGGATGGGGATATTCTGCTGTGCAAACATCCGGCGATTTAATTGAAGAATATCGAAAGGTCACTGAGGCTTTATTTAAAAGCCCAGTTATCCAGGGTTTCTGCTACACACAATTAACAGATGTAGAACAGGAAATCAACGGATTGCTTACATATGATCGTGAACCTAAATGCGATTTAAGCAAAATAAAAGAAATCAATGACCATAAGTAATGAAAAAACCTTGTGTCTAAAGTGCACAAGGTTTTTTTAGAAATCCTGCCAGCAGTTTTTCATAAGTAATTGCCTCTTATTCACAAGTGCAGTATTCTCAGGGAGGGACTTATTTTTTGATACCACAGGTGTTCATTGTTTCAGGATATAATTTAGATAATAATAGAAAAAGGTGTGATAGATATGAATTATATTCCGAAAACAGGAAGTTTTGAAGGGATGAAATTACTGAATCAATCCATCGTTTTAAATGTGATTCGCTTAAGAGAGCCAATCTCTAGAGCAGAAATTGCAAAAATAACAAAGCTGACACCTCCCACAGTAGGGTCGCTTGTAAATGAATTAATCGATCAAAATCTCATCACAGAAGAACAATCGAACAGTTCGAAAGCAGGGGGAAGAAGGCCCATCATGCTTCGAATTAATTATAGTGCACATTTTATTATAGGCGTATATGCTGCTGCTGAGGTCATTAGTGTAATCCTCACTACAATGAATGGCAGTGTTATTTTTGAATACAGGAAGGAAATCAATAAGCTTCCTTCCAAAGATCAATTTATGCAAATGGTTAAAGAATGCATCCAGCATGTGCTGGATGAAACCTCTGCAAAGCGTGATCTTATAATTGGAATTGGTTTCGCTATGCATGGCCTTGTAGATCCCGAACAAGGATTGGCCATTTTTTCCCCTCACTTGCATCTTGAAAATATTCCAATAAAGGAAATCTTGGAAAAGGAATTCAGCTTGCCTGTAATGGTCGAAAATGACGTACGTGCTTTGGCATATGCAGAAAGCTGGTTCGGGGATGGAAAGGGTGTCTCTGATTTTGTATGCCTTAGTGTCGGGAGGGGAATCGGTTCAGGGATCTTCATAAATAACGATATTTATAAAAGCTCATATAATACTGCTGGAGAAATAGGGCATACCATTGTGGATATTAACGGTCCCCGCTGCCAGTGCGGCAATAATGGATGTCTTGAGGCGTACGCTTCTGAATTGGCCATTATCAATAAGGCAGAGAAAGAATCGGATTCTGGCAGTGATACGATTTTGCGCGAGTGGAAAAAGGACAGCGAAATTACAGTCAAGATGGTCTTTAAGGCAGCAGGGGATGGAGATCAATTAGCACAGTCCATACTAGAAGAAAGCGGCAGATCACTGGGACTGGCTGCGGCCAATTTAATTAATATACTAAAACCTTCAAAGATTATCCTTGAAGGCAGCGTTTTTGAAGAAGGTGATTTTATACTCTCACCACTTAAGGAAATGATTGGAAAATACACATTAAGAAGTTCAAATGAAGAAATTCCAGTCGTCTGCTCAAAATTAGGGAAAAAGGGAATGGTCCTTGGGGCAGTTACCATCATCCTGCGTAAACTATTTGCAGCTGAATAAGGATTTTTTGACGATTAACCCTCTTCAAAAGTTCATTGCTGACTTATATGAAAGGCAAGCAGCTAAAAGAAAAACAGCTCTTTATCATAATACAGGAAAGACTTATATAAGCAAAAATGTAAGTAGGGTCTGTATGCCCCTCGGCAGCTGACTTTGTTTTAATGGAAAATAACAGAAACCATTATAATGCTGATAATGGCAGCCATTACAATGGCCAAGCTGGCAAATGTACCTTCCAGTTCTCCAATTTCATAAGCCTTTGATGCTCCTGCACCGTGTGCTCCCATTCCTAGCAGCAGCCCCATTGCCTGAGGGGTCCGGATAGAAGTTAACCGGATTAATACTGGACCTAACATGGTTCCGGTTAATCCTGTAATGATGACAAATACAGCTGTCATGGCAGGTGCCCCGCCAATAGATGAAGATATATTCATAGCGATTGGAGTGGTGATTGAACGCGGGACAAGGCTTTTTATAAGAAAAGGGCTAAGTTTCATCCATTGTGCCAATAAGAATGAAGAGCTAATTGCCGTAAGCGCCCCAACTGCCAGGCTAAGAATGATTTCAGCACCATGTTTTTTCAGCAGCTGAAAATGTTTATGCATAGGGACTGCAAAAGCGACTGTGGCTGGCCCCAATAATTTTGTCAGCCACTGAGCCCCTTCATTATAAGCAGAAAATGAACTATGATATGATGTGATCAGCATGATTAGGACAATCGGGCAAACCAATATAGGTGAAAAGAGGAGTACCGTCCACCGGTTATATACTTTCTTTGACACCATGTAAATCATTATCGTTATAATAATGCTAATGATTTGATGGAGAATTCCCATTCTTACCACCCTTTCTTAGTTTTGACAGTAATTCTGCCGTTCCGCCTGTAAAAATCATGACTAGCAGGGTACTTAACGCAATCACCAGCATGATTTTTATTCCTTGAAGCCCCAGGATAGTCTTATACTGAATGATGCCGGCCGCTGAGGGGATAAAAAAGAGCATCATATCAGTTATAAGAAGGGATGCTCCAAGCTCTATCCATTCGATTTTAAACCACTTATACTGCAAAAATAAAAATAATAGCAGCAATCCAACAATGCTTCCTGGAATAGGCAGCTGCAGGACTCCGGATATAATCTCTCCGGCTGCCTGAAAAAGTGAAATAAAAATGATTTGCAGCACTTTGCATAGCCATTTCATTTTATAAAACCAACTTTCTTTTTTTATGTGAATATATTCACAAATAATGCGATAGTTCTTTAAATCTATTCATTAATCATGTGATATAGATACGCAGATTCAAAGTAAACGAAAAATTGATGTCTGACCTTCCTTCAATAAAATTAATGAGGGAGCTTATTAGAAATTACTTTAATTCTGCTGTTACTAATGTACCCTTATTCTTGTTATTCGTAAAATACATATATTATATAAAAACTATTCACTTTAGTAATGAGTGAATGAATAGGAAGCCTCTTTGGTGTTTTCGTAAACTTTGTTGTTATTGAACAAGAATTTGATTTCCGCTCCAGGAGTCTCGATTTCCGCGGGGCGGTGAACCTCTAAAGCAATGCTTGCGGGGTCTCACCTTCCCGCTAATCTCTCGCTTTACACTACAAT
>NZ_MLYQ01000108.1:0-1663 GCF_001866725.1 Bacillus sp. MUM 13 | reverse complement strand
CGTCAGGACTTAATCGGCCTGCTGAAGATCTGCCCCGCCTGCAGCGGATGATTGACCATGCCGACATCCTCATCACGGCTTGGGATGACAATCACCTCGCCGGAATAGCAAGAGCCATCACAGATTTCAGCTATTGCTGCTATTTATCAGACCTGGCTGTTGACAAGCACTATCAAAAAAGCGGAATTGGCAGGGAACTGACCCGTCTTGTACAAGAGCAGGCCGGCAAGGAAACGGTATTATTGCTGCTGTCTTCCCCCATTGCCATGGAATATTACCCGCGAATCGGGTTTGAAAAAGTGGATAATGCCTTCAAGATTCCAAGGGGAAAATAGCATCGGGACAAAAAGCGAAACCATAAGTGAGTATAACTCTTCCCTCTCTTATGGTTTTTTACAGGAAGCATTAAATTTAGTGTATAAAACGGAAGCTGTCCCGTTTTGCCTCACTTGATGGATTGCTGGAAACGAAAGAAATTTTCCGGATCATATTTTCTTTTTATTTTCCGGAGCCGGAAGGCATGAGTTCCGTAGTATTCCCGCTCATAATCCCTCAATTCAGAGTAAGGGAAGTTTGCATACGTGCCTTTCGAGAAAGATCTCATAAATTGAAAGCCCCTTTCTACCCATCTTTTGAAAGAAGCTGCGTCACGGTCTTTTTCCCATGATGCGGATATCCCCATAATATATTGAGCATCCCGGTAATAGAAGGCAGATTCATCAGCACCTATATCACTGATCACCCCGCCCAAGGAGTACAAGGAAAATCTGCATTTGCTTTTGTCAGGGCTCCGGTCCACCCATTCCACAAGCTTCCTGGCCGTTTCCCCGCTTATTCGCCGGAACACAAACCTTCCTGTCGCTTTGAATTTCAATGGAGGGCCATACTCTGCTCCTATTGCCCGTACCGCTTCAATAAATGGAACACGCTTAATAACAGACTCTGAAGATAGCCCCGGGATGGCTAAAAAATCCTTCAAAATGCGCCTTGCCTCTTTTTCACTGCCATAAAAAAAGCTATTTAAATAGGCATAATCTCCGGTAAAGCCTGCAAAACAGCTGATCCGCTTATCTGCCCGGGGAAGCCAATCCTTCCAGACATTCAATAGATCCACCCTGGCCTCAGGCCCCCACCTTAATTGAATAAGCGTTACGTGCCCGGCCCTGAAAATTTTAAACGTATATGAAACAACGACCCCGAAGTTTCCTCCCCCGGCTCCACGGCATGCCCAAAATAAATCGCTGTGCCGCTGTTCGCTGACAGTCAGGATCTGGCCCCGCGCGTCCACTATCTCTAATTCCAGGAGATTATCAGAAACAAGCCCAAAGAGCCTCATTGAAAGTCCGATTCCTCCGCCAAGCACCAATCCCGATATTCCGACTGAAGGGCATGTCCCTCCCGGAAAACCATACCCTTTTTCACTAAGAGCAGAATAAATCTCTCCAAGCCTTGCACCAGCACCTATTTTCACCGTGCTGCTAGTTTCATTTATTGAAATTCTATTAATCATTGAAGTGTCAATCACCAGGACACCATTGGCCGTCGAGTAGCCTTCATAATGATGGCCCCCGGTCCGGATGCGCAATTCAATTCTATTCTTTTTGCACCACTTTATAGCGTTCGCTGCATCCCGCTTGCTATAGCAATAGACCAATGCAAGCGG
>NZ_MLYQ01000107.1:0-16040 GCF_001866725.1 Bacillus sp. MUM 13 | reverse complement strand
GGTGCGAGACTCCTGCGGGCTCACCGGCCGCCCCGCGGAAAGCAAGCATCCTGGAGCGGAAATCAACCCCTTGTTCAATAGGAGCAAAGTTTACGAAAACAGCCTGATTTTTCAATCGGAAAATATGCTGAGCCAAAATTTTCTATGTTCCAAAGCAGTAAAATGATTTACAATAGGAGAATACGAACAAAAAGATCACTTGGCTTTTTTTTTGATGTAAAATTGATTTTTTTTTATAGAGAGGTTGACTTTTTAGTCCCGCCATCTATATAATTACGAAGACTGTCTTTAACTGTTATTCCTCAGGGAGGTGTCATATAATGAAAAGAACTTATCAACCGAATAAGCGCAAGCACAGTAAGGTTCACGGTTTCCGTAGCCGCATGAGCACGAAAAACGGACGTAGAGTGTTAGCTGCACGTCGCCGCAAGGGCAGAAAAGTATTATCTGCATAGACCACTGAAAAGTCTCAGTGGTCTTTTTTTTCAATAGAAGGTGTTTTTGGGGTTCCCCAATTTCGTTTAATGTAGGTGTAAAAAATGAAAAAAAAGCTAAGGATTAAGAAGAATGATGAATTCCAGGATGTTTTTAAGAAGGGTGAATCATTCGGAAACAGGCAATTTGTAGTGTATGTCCTTGAAAAGCCTAATCAGGACCATTTCAGGATCGGCCTTTCTGTCAGCAAAAAAATCGGAAATGCCGTAGTAAGAAACCAAATTAAAAGGTACATAAGGCAATCTTTCCTGGAACTTATAGAAGACATCGAAATTGGCAAGGATTATGTCATAATTGCCCGCAAGCCTGCATCACAAATGGACTTTCTTGAAGTGAAGAACAGTCTGATCCACGTTCTAAAACGTTCCAAATCATTAACCCTAAATAAAGCAAGCAATAAATTCACCAAATAATGAAACCATTTAGCCTGCATACCGTAATATATGTGACCGAAAGAGGATTATGGCCTGCCGGTGCTTTAGGCTTTGGCCTGAAGATAGCTGGACAGGCATGCAAAAAAGCCTTTGCAGGCAAACTTCAGGATCTTTCGGAAGATAGGAGGAAAAAACGCTTGAAAAAAAGAATATTCTTCATTATGGGGATCGCTGCCATTATCATGCTTCTTTCCGGCTGTACGGAAATCAAGCAGCCGATTGATTCAAGCAGCACAGGATTCTGGAATCACTATATTGTGTATCCTTTATCGGTGCTCATCAAAAGTGTCTCTAAGTTTTTAGGAAATAACTATGGCCTTGGAATCGTAGTGGTTACCATACTGGTCCGATTAGTGATCCTGCCATTGATGATCAAACAGACAAAAAACTCTAAAGCTATGCAGGCCCTGCAGCCTGAAATGGCCAAGCTTAAAGAAAAATACAGCTCTAAAGATGCTGCCACACAGCAAAAGCTGCAGCAGGAAACCATGGCTTTATTTTCTAAATATAATGTAAATCCTCTAGCGGGCTGTTTTCCGCTATTAATACAAATGCCGATCCTGATTGGCTTTTACCATGCAATCAGCCGAACGCGGGAAATCGCTCACCACAGCTTTTTGTGGTTTGACCTTGGAACACCAGATCCGCTGTACATTTTGCCGATTGTTGCGGGGATCACAACGTTCATTCAGCAAAAGCTTACAATGGCAGGGAATACGACAACCCCTCAAATGGCAACGCAAATGACAATGATGCTCTATATTATGCCGGTAATGATCGTTATCTTTGCGATAAGATTCCCAGCTGCCCTGTCTCTGTATTGGGTAGTCGGCAATATTTTCATGATTGCACAAACCTATTTCATTAAAGGTCCGGATCTGAAAAAAACAGCTTCCGGTGATGCGGGAGGAGCTAAGAAAAAGTGAAAAGGATAACTGCTACAGGACAATCTGTCGAAGAAGCAGTAGAATCAGCTTTATCTCAGCTAAACACCACTAGAGAACGCGTAGAAATTGAAATTGCTGATCAGGGAAAAAAAGGTTTTTTGGGAATTTTCGGAGCCAGGCAGGCAGTGGTAAATGTCACATTGCCTCCAGACCCTATTGAAGAAGGCATTCGGTTTTTGAAGAATGTGTGCGAAAAAATGGGTGTCAGTGCCGATGTTGCTGTGAAACGTAATGGAAGGAATATTTCCTTTCAGGTTTCAGGCGATAAAATTGCGCTGCTGATCGGAAAAAGGGGACAGACACTCAATTCTCTCCAGTATCTTACACAGCTGGTTGCTAACCGGTATTCGAAACAGTATTTGACAGTTGAGGTAGATGCTGAAGACTACAGGCAGCGCAGAAGTGATACATTGGTCCAGCTCGCGGAAAGAATGGCGAATAAAGCCATGAAAACCGGGAAAGAAGTTGCTCTTGAACCGATGCCTTCTAATGAGCGCAAGGTGATTCACAACGCCCTGATGGGAAACCGGAAAATTAAAACCGAATCAAGCGGTGCAGAACCATACCGCCATCTGGTGATTAAGCCTATAAAATAATGAAATGCCCTCTGTGTATGCAGCGGGCATTTTTGCTGTCCTCTCGAAAATATTGAAGCAGACAAAAAGCAAACGAAAGATGAGGGAGGGTCAGGCTCGCTTGTTATTCACATGTGGATAAGTTAAAATGAACGGTAATGAAAGTGATTTTTGGCGCGCTGTGGATAACATCACGCGCCAAAGGTTATGTGCTTTTTTTCAATGGCTGATTGTGTTATTGTAGTTATTTGGGTATAAAAACGAAATTTTTTTTGATATAGATGAAAAGATACATTTGCGGGGTGACAGGAATGGAATATGATACGATTGCGGCTGTATCCACACCCATGGGAGAAGGCGCAATAGCGATTGTCAGGCTCAGCGGTGAAGAAGCAATAGCGATAGCAGATAAGATATATAGGGGCCCTGGCAGCAAACGTTTAGCCGGAGTGGAGTCTCATACCATACATTATGGCCACTTAAGGGACCCTAAAACCGGCAATACAGTGGAAGAAGTCATGATATCAATCATGAAAGGCCCTAAAACCTTTACACGGGAAGATGTTGTGGAAATTAATTGTCATGGCGGCATCGTTTCTGTAAATAGGGTGCTTCAGCTTGTCCTGTCTCAGGGTGCGCGGCTTGCCGAACCCGGCGAATTCACAAAACGTGCCTTTTTAAATGGCAGAATCGACCTCTCTCAGGCTGAAGCAGTCATGGATCTGATCCGTGCCAAAACAGATAAAGCAATGAATGTGGCATTGGGGCAAATGGAAGGCAGGCTTTCAAAGCTGATCCGGAAGCTAAGGCAGGATATATTAGAAACCCTGGCTCAGGTCGAGGTGAACATTGACTATCCTGAATATGATGATGTGGAAGAAATGACACATCGGCTATTTATGGAGAAAGCCCATTTTGTCCGCGGAGAAATTAAAAAAATCCTCAGGACCTCCGAACAGGGGAAAATCCTCAGGGAAGGATTGTCCACGGTCATTATCGGGCGCCCGAATGTCGGCAAGTCCTCCTTGCTGAACAGCCTGGTACATGAAAATAAAGCGATTGTGACGGACATACCAGGAACAACAAGGGATGTTATCGAAGAATATGTGAATGTGCGCGGAGTGCCATTAAGGCTCCTGGATACGGCAGGTATCCGCGAAACAGAGGATATTGTAGAAAGAATAGGCGTGGAACGTTCACGTGCTGTTTTAAAGGATGCAGATTTAATCCTTCTTGTGCTGAATAATTCTGATGAGCTAAGTAAGGAAGATGAATTGCTTTTTCAGGCGGTTGAAGGCATGGATGTAATCATCATCATTAATAAAACAGATCTTCCGCGTAAGATTAACATAGAGCGGGTGAAGCAGCTGGCACCGGCACAAAAAATGGTTTCCACTTCTTTGCTTGAAGACGAGGGCATTGATGAACTGGAAGAAGCCATATCCTCCCTGTTTTTCGAAGGGGAAATTGAAGCCGGCGATTTGACGTATGTTTCTAATTCGCGGCATATTGCATTGCTTGGACAGGCGTTGCAGGCAATAGAAGACAGCATTGATGCCATCGAGTCGGGCACACCTGTTGATTTGGTACAGATTGATTTCACGAAAGCATGGGAGCTGCTTGGCGAAATCATCGGAGAAAGCGTCCATGAAAGCTTGATTGACCAATTATTCTCCCAATTTTGTCTTGGTAAGTAATGTGAAGCACCGGGCGGGACAGTTATAGCCCCGACAGTGCCGGATATAAATATATTTTATGAAAGTGGAGGTAAAAAGCTATGCAATATGATGCAGGCAGCTATGATGTCATTGTCATAGGAGCAGGTCACGCAGGCAGTGAAGCAGGTCTGGCAGCAGCGAGAGTCGGCGCGAAGACCCTTATGATCACTATCAATTTGGATATGGTAGCATTCATGCCTTGTAACCCTTCTGTCGGAGGGCCGGCAAAGGGAATCGTGGTCAGGGAAATCGATGCATTGGGCGGAGAAATGGGCAGAAATATTGATAAAACCCACATTCAGATGAGAATGCTGAATACTGGAAAAGGGCCAGCCGTACGTGCATTAAGGGCACAAGCCGATAAGTTTCTTTATCAGAATGAAATGAAGAAGACGATTGAAAATGAGCCGAACCTGACATTAGTTCAAGGAATGGTAGAGCAGCTGATTGTAGAAGATGGCGTGTGTACAGGGGTTATTACCCAAACAGGTGCTGTATATAAAGGGAAAACCGTGGTTATTACAACAGGGACCTTCCTGCGCGGAGAAATTATTCTTGGCGAATTGAAATATTCAAGCGGCCCGAACAACCAGCAGCCTTCCATCCGATTGTCAGAACACCTGGAGGAGCTTGGTTTTGATTTAGTCCGCTTTAAAACAGGGACGCCTCCCCGTGTGAACAGCTCAACCATCGATTATTCAAAAACGGAAATACAGCCTGGAGATGAAGTGCCAAGAGCGTTTTCCTATGAAACGACAAAATTCATTACAGACCAGCTTCCATGCTGGCTGACTTATACAAATGAAGAAACACACCTGATCATTGATAACAATCTTCACCGTTCACCGATGTACTCAGGCATGATCAAAGGAACAGGACCTCGTTATTGCCCGTCTATTGAGGATAAAGTAGTCAGGTTCAATGATAAACCCCGCCACCAGATTTTCCTGGAGCCGGAAGGACGCAATACCCAGGAGGTTTACGTGCAGGGACTTTCCACAAGCCTGCCTGAAGATGTGCAGCGAAAGATTCTTGCAACCATTCCTGGCCTTGAGAAAGCGCAATTGATGCGTGCCGGATATGCCATTGAGTATGATGCGATCGTTCCGACACAGCTATGGCCGACCCTCGAAACCAAGAAAGTGAAAAACTTGTATACCGCGGGGCAGATTAATGGAACATCAGGCTATGAAGAAGCAGCCGGACAGGGATTGATGGCTGGTATTAATGCCGGGCTGAATGCTCTGGGTAAAGAGCAGCTGATTCTTGGAAGAGCAGATGCATATATTGGGGTCTTAATAGATGACTTAGTAACTAAAGGAACGAATGAGCCATATCGTCTGTTAACTTCCCGTGCTGAATACCGCCTTCTTCTGCGCCATGATAATGCCGATCTTCGCCTGACTGAAATTGGCTATAAAATCGGGATGATAAAAGAAGAGCGATATCAAAGGTTCCTCGCGAAAAAAGAAGCTGTGGAAGCTGAAAAAGAGCGCTTGAATAGCCATTTTATCAAGCCGACAAAGCAGGTGCAGGAAATTATTACGGAAAGCGGCGGCAGTGAATTGAAGGATGGCATAAGGGCTTCAGATTTGCTCAAACGCCCTGAAATGAATTACAGCCACATTCAGCTTCTTGCTCCAAGTGAAACAATGCTTAGCGGAGAAGTGACTGAACAGGTAGAAATCCAGATTAAGTATGAAGGATATATTGAAAAGTCCCTGCAGCAGGTAGACAGGCTTAAAAAAATGGAAAATAAAAAAATCCCTCAAAATATTGATTATGATGCCATTAACGGCCTGGCATCAGAAGCACGCCAAAAATTAAAAGAGGTTGCACCGCTTTCAGTAGCGCAGGCTTCCAGAATTTCTGGGGTGAACCCGGCTGATGTTTCTATCTTGCTTGTTTATTTAGAACAAGGCAGAATTGCACGTGTTTCTAAATAGAGGAAATTCCGAAAAAGGATTGAAAACCTATGAATATTGAACAATTCCAGCAAGAGCTCAAGGGTCGGGGAATTGACCTGAGTGAGCTGCAGCTCCAGCAATTTGAGACCTATTATTCCCTATTGGTTGAGTGGAATGAGAAAATGAACCTGACAGCCATCACCGACAAAGAGGAAGTGTACCTGAAGCATTTTTATGATTCAATCAGTGCTGCTTTTTATTTTGATTTTACTAAGCCTTATAAATTATGTGATGTAGGGGCAGGTGCAGGATTTCCGAGCATTCCTCTGAAAATCTGCTTCCCCGGGCTGCATGTTTCCATTGTGGATTCATTGAATAAGCGGATTACCTTTTTGGAACAGCTTGCAAGCTCGCTTAATCTTTCAAATGTATCTTTCTACCATGACAGGGCTGAAAGCTTTGCACAAAACCCTGACCATCGTGAAAAATACGATGTAGTAATGGCCAGGGCAGTGGCAAGAATGTCTGTCTTAAGTGAATTGTGTCTGCCGCTTGTAAAGCCTGAAGGCCATTTTGTCGCGATGAAAGCTGCAAGCACTGGCGAAGAAATGGAAACGGGAAAAAAAGCGATTTTCCTTTTGGGCGGAAAAGTGGAACAAATTCATCCTTTCCTGCTTCCTGAAGAAGATAGCGAAAGAAATATCATCACAATTAAAAAGGTGAAAACGACTCCGAAAAAGTATCCAAGGAAGCCGGGGACACCAAATAAGACGCCGATAGAATAGCATTGCTTCCAGAATTATTTGGCGGGCCTGTGGGGTTTTTATCCTGAAATGCCTGCCGTATGAGAACGGCGGGCAGGCTTAAGCTGATAGTTTGGGTTGAATTTCTTATAGCACAAACCCTGATTTTCTTTTACTATTAAAGGTAGCGGATCATGAATCAAAGGAATTGTTTAATATTGTCAAGATTTAAGCAGGACATGTCATTTCTGTAGAGAATATGTTATATGGGAGTTCCTTAAAGGTGGTGTAGGGAGATGAAGCATCCTTTTTCGCGGTTCTTTGGGTTAGGCGAAAAAGAAGAACAGCAAATAGAGATGGAGGCACCAGTTAGCAGCGAAGAAATAAAAAAAATCTCCATTTCTGACATTGTGCCGAATCGATATCAACCAAGAACGGTTTTTAATGAGAATAAAATTACGGAGCTGGCCCAGACCATTCATACACATGGGATCATCCAGCCGATCGTAGTCCGGGAATATGAACCCGGCAAGTACGAAATCATTGCTGGAGAGCGGCGATTCCGGGCCATTCAGAAACTTGGCTGGGATACTGCGCCAGTCCTGATCAAAGACTTCAATGATACTGAAACAGCTTCAGTAGCACTTATAGAAAACCTGCAGCGTGAAGAGCTTACACCTGTAGAGGAAGCTCTGGCCTACAGCAGGCTCCTCCAGCTTCATGAGCTTACCCAGGAGGCGCTTGCCCAGAGGCTGGGAATCGGCCAGTCAACAGTAGCGAATAAACTAAGGCTTTTAAAGCTTCCGCAGGAAATCCAGGATGCTCTTCTTCAAAAGCATATTACAGAGCGGCATGCGCGCTCTCTGATTCCCCTGAAAGACCCTGAAAAGCAGGTTAAGCTATTAGAAGAAATCATCGAAAAAAACCTGAATGTTAAGCAGACCGAGGAACGGGTTGTCAAAATGCTCACCAGTCTGGAGAAGAAGCCAAAACCGAAAAGAAAAGCATTTTCAAAGGATATGAGAATTGCCGTTAATACGATCCGACAGTCTTTAAGCATGGTTACCGATAATGGCATTAACCTTGATTCAGAAGAAGAAGAATTCGAGGAATATTATCAGTTCACCATTAAAATACCAAAGAAAAAGCCATAATAGATTTTTTTTGCGCCTGGCAGCTGCGGATTGCCGGGCTTTCTTGTTGTTTGGGGAATCACCGGTAACGGCCGCTGCAGCCATCTCAGGGGAGCAGGAAGCTTGGATGTGCTCTTTGGCAAAGCACGTATGCTTAGTTTTTTTCCCGGAAAATAATATCAACTTTATTTTTTCATGATAAAATAGATAGCGAAACTTCAATTAATTGGAATAAAGTTTGCAATATAGATTTTGTTAAAATACTGATGCCTCTATTTTGATTGGCAGCAGGCAAGTTTAACAGATCCTTTACATGAAATTTTTTGCGGTATTTTAATAGATTGTAACTAGATTTGATAGGAAAGTGGGTGACTTTGTGGGAAAAATTCTCGCCATTGCGAATCAAAAAGGCGGTGTGGGAAAAACCACTACTTCCGTGAACCTGGGGGCCTGTTTAGCTTACATAGGCAAGAAAGTGCTGCTGGTTGATATCGATCCGCAGGGCAATGCGACCAGCGGGGCAGGGATTGACAAAGCGGACGTGGAACAATGTGTATATGATGTGCTTGTTGATGATATTGAGGCACGGGAAGTGATTAAGGAAACAAGGGTCGAGAATTTATTTGCCATTCCGGCGACAATTCAGCTTGCCGGGGCGGAAATTGAACTGGTCCCTACCATTTCAAGGGAGGTACGCTTGAAACGGGCATTGGAAGAAGTGCAGGAACAATTCGATTATATTATTATTGATTGTCCTCCCTCCCTCGGATTGCTGACATTAAATGCTTTGACAGCGGCCGATGCAGTACTGATTCCTGTTCAATGTGAATATTACGCATTGGAAGGGCTCAGCCAGCTGCTGAATACAGTCCGGCTGGTCCAAAAGCATCTTAATCAGGATCTGAAAATTGAAGGGGTCCTGCTTACCATGCTGGATGCCAGAACAAATCTGGGCATACAAGTCATCGACGAAGTGAAAAAGTATTTTCAGGACAAAGTATATAAAACAATTATTCCCCGAAATGTCCGTTTAAGCGAAGCGCCAAGCCACGGAGAACCTATTATTATATATGATCCCAAGTCAAGAGGTGCAGAGGTTTATCTAGAACTGGCAAAGGAAGTGGAATCACATGGCTAGAGGACTTGGCAAAGGAATCAATGCTCTATTTACAAATATGGAGGCAGGAAAAGAAGATGCGATCCATAATATCAATATAAAAGATTTACGGCCGAACCCCTATCAGCCGAGAAAAATATTCCATGCAGAGGCAATCAGCGAATTGAAGGAATCGATCGAGCAGCATGGTATCCTCCAGCCAATTATTGCCCGGAAAAGTATTAAGGGATATGAAATTGTCGTTGGAGAAAGGCGTTATCGTGCAGCGAAGGAAGCAGGACTTGCAACTGTTCCTGTCGTCATCAGGGAGCTGTCTGAGCAGCAGATGATGGAGCTCGCCATTCTTGAAAATCTCCAAAGAGAAGACTTGAATCCTATTGAAGAAGCAGTGGCCTATCAGTCTCTTTTAGATAAATTGAATGTAACGCAGGAGGAGCTGGCGAAGCGCCTTGGCAAAAGCCGTCCTCATATTGCAAACCATATCCGGCTGCTTTCCCTGCCTGAGGATATACAAAACCTAATTACAGAAGGGAAAATTTCGATGGGCCATGGAAGGGCGCTTCTTGCCCTGAAAAATAAGGGTTTGCTTCCTTCTGTGGCGGAAAAAATCTTTAAGGATTCCATGAATGTACGCCAGCTTGAAACCTATATCCAGGGTTTAAACCAGCCTGTTTCACGTGAAACAGTGCAGCCTTCAAAGCCTAAAAAAAATGTCTTCATTAAAGAGCGTGAATCAAGTTTGCGAGAGCGTTTCGGAACAACCGTTACAATTAAACAAAATAAGAAAAAAGGAAAAATTGAAATCGAGTTCTTCTCACAGGAAGATCTGGAGAGAATTTTGGATATAATCGATCAAGAAAATCACAAATTTTAAGCCATCTTGATCAGGTGGTTTATTTTTTTGAATATTATCTGAAGGAAAGAAGCAGCTGACAATGTAAAAAGGCAGTTTTGCTTATATAAAAGGTGAAAAGAAAATGATACTTCTAGGGACCATAGTTAATGCTATTTGTATAATCGCCGGAACGCTTCTTGGCAGGGTATTGCAGAATATTCCTGAGAAAATGAAGGAAACGGTAATGAGCGGCATTGGCCTTGCAGTAACGGTGCTTGGCCTTCAAATGGGATTTAAAAGCCAGCAATACCTGATAGTGATATTAAGCCTGGTGATTGGGGCAGTCCTTGGCGAGTGGGCGGATCTTGATGCACGCCTTAATACGCTCGGCCGATTTATTGAAAGAAAAATGAAGGCTAAAGAAGGCGATACGATCTCTCAGGGGTTTGTCACGGCCACCCTGATTTTTTTAATTGGTGCGATGGCCATTCTCGGGGCCCTGGACAGCGGAATCCGTCATGACCATAAGGTGCTGTATACCAAAGGAGTCATTGACGGATTTACTTCCATCATCTTAGCAAGCACGCTTGGCATAGGCGTCATTTTTTCTGCCATTCCGGTATTTCTTTATCAGGGCGCCATTGCTTTATTTGCCACGCAAATCGATAAGTGGGTTCCTCATGAGCTGATGCATTCCTTCACTCTAGAAATGACCGCAACCGGGGGGCTCATGATTGCAGCCATCGGGCTGAATCTGATGGGCCTGACTAAAATCCGAGCAGCCAACCTTCTTCCAGGGGTGCTTGTGACAGCTGTACTTGTCACTATTTTTTACTATTTTGATATAAAGCTATGATCCGTTGATTTCAAAACGGCAAACATAAAAAAGGGAAAGGCGGCAGCCTTCCTTTTTCTATATTATAGCGTTTTTTCCTGTTCATAGCTCCAGGTGAATGGAGTGAAGCTGGAGGGGCGGCTAAGCTGGCTTGAGGCCATGTGAATACCGTTTGAAATGGTTTTGGCCATTTTAAGGACCAGATTCAGCCGGGTATTCTGCAGGACCATGAATTCCATAAATCCGCTCACATTGACAATCCCTGTAATGTGGGCATCACCCACACTAGGGAGCTCCTTATTTACACCGGCACCCGGCTTGACAGGACCTTCACCAATTTGGACAACTCCTACGCTTTTCAGCTTGCCTAAACAGGCATCGATTCCAATGATGAATGGACGGTCATATTTCAGTTTGATTTCAGTTAGTTTTTCTTCGAGATTCATCGCGTGAATCGGATCTTCCAGGGTTCCATAAACGGAAAAGTTAGAAGCGAACGTTTTCTCTTTCAGGAATGTCCCGACAAGAGGTCCGAGGGAATCTCCAGTGGAGCGATCTGTACCGATGCAAACAATAACAATGGACTGAGTCTGAGAGGCAGGAAGCAGGGCGAGCAATTCTTTTGAAATTTGTCTCGATGCATCTAAATCTTCATGCATGACCCGGCTCATTCGATTTTTATTTTCTAAAAAACTGGGTTTTAGGTTCATCGGTTCCACTCCTCTTTAATAGTAGTAACAGTATACGGAAAAAACACGGATAGTATACATGCAGGCGGTAAGAAACTTATCCCGTTTTTTCAGATAAAGCAGCCGGGAGCTGTACATTATATAAGGAACCTAACGGCAGGATGTGCTTTTTTAAACATGCAGGAATCTTCGTCAGATATGATCAGTGCGTGCCTGGTTTTATTTTGCTTTCCTGTGGTTTATTTGTTCTACCTATATACCCATAGTTTTTTTGTACAAAAACCTATAATTGTTGTTATTATAGTATTTAAGCAGAATTCTCTTGAAAAGCTGGTGAACTATTTGTGGGATATAAAAGGAAAATTTTATAAAAAACTGTCTGATGAAGATACTTGGATTCATATTGGAGAAGGTCTCATCAAGATAATTGCTATTCTAGTCATCTCCAGGATAATCATCGGAGTTTCTAAGGCCCTGATAAAAAAATTCTTTCTGGTCCGTTCGAAAAGCCCGCTGCGGATTTCCGAACGCCGGGAAGCAACTTTATTAAAGCTATTAGAAAATGTGATTACCTATGCCGTTTATTTTATTTCGCTTGTCATGATTCTGGATGCATGCGGAATTGAAGTGAAGGCCTTGCTGGCCGGTGCTGGAATAGTGGGCCTTGCGGTAGGTTTTGGAGCGCAAAGTCTTGTAAAAGATATCATTTCGGGATTTTTCATCATTCTGGAAGACCAATTTTCAGTTGGGGATTATATCAGATTAGGAAATTTTGAAGGAGAAGTGCTCGAAATAGGGCTTCGGACAACGAAGGTAAAAACTTCTACAGGCGAACTTCATGTTGTGCCAAATGGAGGGATTTCTGAAGTCACAAATTTATCTATATTAAATAGCGTGGCCGTGGTGGATGTCAGTATTCCATATGACGGCAATGTTGAGCTTGCCGAAAAGGTCATTAATGATTTGCTGGAAGGTATGCCGGAAAAGTATGAGGATCTAATCAAAGCTCCAGAGCTATTAGGGATACAGTCACTCAATCCGACGGAGATTGTTCTTAGGATCGTGGCAGAAACAAGCCCTATGCGCCACTGGAATATGGCCCGCATCCTTAGAAAGGAAATACGGGCCTCACTTGATGAGCACGGCATAGAGAGCCCTGTACCGCGGATGGTTATGGTAAACCGCAGTGAAGGAGAGTAAGGAAATCATTGAAGGAGGGATGAGGAATGGAAGAAAAAGAGTATGCATTACATGATGTGGTTGAAATGAAGAAACCTCATCCATGCGGTGTAAATCAGTGGAAGATCATCCGCCTTGGAATGGATATCCGGATAAAATGTGAAGGCTGCGGGCACAGTGTCATGCTGCCAAGAAGAGATTTTTCGAAAAAAATGAAAAAAGTACTGAAGAAGCACGAGGAATAGCCCATCACGCATGTAAAACAAAACGCGGCAGCATTTCACGGACTTGTCTTTTTTTCTTGCAAAATCTATAATTGTGAAGGGTTTAAGTTGCCCCGTGGAATAATATGCAAATTTTTTCAGACAAACATATTTGATATAGAGAGTATAAGAGGAGTGACATATACATGGCTTTAACAGCTGGTATTGTAGGACTGCCGAATGTCGGTAAATCTACTTTGTTTAATGCAATTACACAGGCGGGTGCCGAGTCTGCCAACTATCCTTTCTGCACAATCGACCCGAATGTCGGTATTGTAGAAGTGCCGGATCACCGTTTGCAGAAGTTAACGGAGCTTGTGCAGCCGAAAAAAACGGTTCCAACTGCTTTTGAATTTACGGATATTGCCGGAATAGTAAAAGGAGCAAGCAAGGGAGAAGGATTGGGAAATAAATTCCTTTCGCATATCCGCCAGGTAGATGCCATCTGCCAGGTTGTACGCTGCTTTGCAGATGATAATATTACACATGTTGCCGGAAAGGTCGACCCGATTGAGGATATTGAGGTTATCAATCTGGAGCTTATTCTTGCCGATTTAGAATCTGTAGAAAAACGTATCGAACGCGTAGGCAAAATGGCCAAGCAAAAAGATAAAGAAGCGATGGTTGAGCATGAAATTTTAACGATGCTGAAAGAGGCGTTTGAAGAAGAAAGACCGGCACGGACTGTCGAGTTTACAGAAGAACAGCTGAAAATCGTAAAAGGCCTGCACCTTTTAACCATCAAACCAATCCTTTATGTTGCCAATGTTGGAGAAGATGATATTGCAGATCCTGCTGATAATGAATATGTTCAGAAGGTTCGTGCATTCGCTGAAAAAGACAATGCTGAAGTGATTGTCATCTGTGCGAAGATCGAATCGGAAATTGCTGAACTTGAAGGCGAAGAAAAAGAAATGTTCCTTGGTGAACTGGGCATTGAAGAATCTGGATTAGACCAATTAATCCGTGCTTCATACAGCCTTCTTGGCCTGGCTACTTACTTTACTGCAGGAGTCCAGGAAGTTCGTGCATGGACATTCAGAAAAGGAATGAAGGCGCCGCAATGTGCAGGCATCATCCATTCAGATTTCGAGCGCGGGTTCATCCGTGCAGAAATCGTCTCCTATGATGATCTGGTTGCTGCAGGAAGCCATTCGGCTGCTAAAGAAGCAGGCAAAGTCCGCCTTGAAGGCAAAGAATATATCGTAGAAGACGGAGATGTTATCCACTTCCGCTTTAACGTATAATAAGCAACCCTGCAGCTGATCCGGCTGCAGGGTGTTTCATTTAAAAAGGCTCTTTTCTTAAAGATTGTTGTTTTTTTATGTTCTATGAAGCATCCCAGTAATAAGTAAGGTTGATTGGAGCGTAAGGTGCGAGACTCCTGCGGGATTAGCGGCAGGCCACTGAAAAACTATTTGCTTTGGAAAAAAGATGAGTTTTTAGGGGGTCAAAAATGATTCCTTACCCTCTTATCGTCGCTTAGAAGCGATTTTAGAGCTTCGTTTTTTGTACATCATTTTTCATTTTTAAAATTCCTGACTTTTTCAGTGGCCTCATTAGCGGAATAGGTGAGACCCCACAGGCGCAGCCGAGTTATCATGAACGAAACTAGCTCCTTACTCGTAAATTCGTAGGTTAATTTGGTTAGAATGTTTACTGTAGAAAACATACCCAAATCAGAGCTACATTACGGAAGGAGCTAGTTATTATGAAGGATACCATAAAATATGTCGGTTTAGACGTATCTAAAGAAAAAATTGCTGTTGCTATTGCTGAGGAAGGACGAGAGGAACCAAGATACTGGGGGATGATTCCCCATACTCCAGAGGCCGTCAAAAAGGTCATGAAAAAGTTAGGAAGTCCTGAATCGCTGCAGGTTTGTTATGAAGCTGGTCCCACAGGCTATCCATTGCACCGATTATTGACTTCCCTGGGTATTCACTGTTCAGTGATTGCCCCATCACTTATTCCTAAAAGACCTGGAGAACGCATTAAAACCGATCGCAGAGACTCTGTTCGATTAGCTCAATTATATAGGGCTGGAGAATTAACGTCGATTTATGTACCAACTCCAGAAGATGAGGCTTTGCGGGATCTTGTTCGATGCCGGGAAGATGCCAAAGAAGACGAATTAAGAGGTAAGCACCGATTAAGCAAATTTTTATTGCGTCATGACATAAAGCCACCTCCTGGAGTGAATAAGTGGACCGTCAAATATTATAGATGGCTGGATACCTTGAGTTTCGAAAATCCTTCTTTACGGGTTTCCTTTCAGGAATATTATCACCAGCTGAAAGAATTGAAACAAAGGATCCTGAGATTAGAAGAAGAAATCAGGGTTCATGCGAGTGAGGGCGTACACGCCCCGAAAATCCAGGCACTCCAATCCTTAAGAGGATTGGCACTCGTTACTGCGGCAAGCATGGTAGCTGAAATTGGTTCTTTTAAACGTTTTACGACACCCAGACAATTCATGGCTTATGTCGGATTAATCCCGAGTGAACATTCCAGTGGAGAAAGCAGGAGACAAGGAAATATAACCAAGACAGGCAATCGGCACGTACGTCGTTTACTGGTGGAGTCTGCCTGGAGTTATCGGTATCAGCCAGCTGTTAAAGGAGAGCTGGCAAGAAGGCAAAATGGTCAGTCCCCAACGATTCAGGCGATATCCTGGAAGGCTCAGAACCGTCTTCACAAGAAATATTTTCGTTTATTATCCAAAGGGAAAGAAAGCAGTAAGGCAATAACAGCGATTGCGAGAGAATTGGCAGGTTTTATTTGGGCTGTTATGCAAGAGGTAGAAGGTGTTCCACTAGCTTAAAAGCGTACTATCCCGTTCATCAGTCATGGAATAATAAAATCATCAGTTACGGAGTAATCAAATAGAAAATGAGAATAGGGCTCGAAAGCAAAGAGTAAAACCGGAAAGGAAAATCAAACGCGCCTCCTCTGTGCTATATCCAAGTCGATTAACGCACGTTCCGAGTTAGTGGAAAAGTCCTTTATACGGAAAGATAAAATGTGAAAACCCACGAATATCAGAGTGCAAACCGCCGTTGAAATTTTTGCTTTCGTGCCGTGTTCTTATCTACTATCACGAGAATAAAAAGGAGGAAAGATCACCCCTTCTTTAGCTTAGACGATAGTATTATCTCTGCCTATACGTG
>NZ_MLYQ01000106.1:0-6495 GCF_001866725.1 Bacillus sp. MUM 13 | reverse complement strand
TCACCGCCCGCCCCACGGAAAGCGGGCATCCTTAAGCGGAAATCAACCCCCTTGTTCAGGTAGCAACAAAGTTTACGAAAACAGCCTTAGTTAAAAATAAGCCATTAATTGTGGCTATCCTGATTCTAATTTGTTTCTTTTTTTGAAAAAAGGTACACTATGATTATGTATACACAAGCTGTAAGTTAAAATAAAATTGAATGAAGTTAAGTGGTGAACGATAGATGGAAATATTTAAATGGATTTCTCAAAGTGCTGAAGAGACGGATCAATTCGCAATGGAACTGGCAAAGCACTTAATAGCAGGAGATGTACTTGCCCTGGAAGGGGACTTGGGTGCGGGAAAAACGGCATTCACGAAGGGGCTTGCGAAAGGTCTGGGAGTAACAAGGAATGTCAACAGCCCCACTTTTACCATTATCAAAGAATATCAGGGCCGCCTGCCTCTGTATCATATGGATGTTTACCGTGTGAGCGAAGGTGAGGAAGATCTGGGATTTGATGAGTACTTTAATGGCGATGGCGTAACGGTTGTTGAATGGGCTCATTTGATAGAGGGCCAGCTGCCGGCAGAGCTGCTGCAGATTCAAATTTTACGCCTTGATGAGACAAAGAGACGTTTTGTCTTCGAAGCTCATGGCGAACGATATGTTAAGTTATGTAAGGAGATTCTTTCATGAAGGTTTTTGCTATTGATACATCGAATTTTACTTTGGGCATTGCTTTGATTGAGGGCAGCCAGATAATTGGGGAGTATGTAACCAACCTGAAGAAAAACCATTCAGTAAGGGTTATGCCTGCCATTGAAACCCTCCTTAAGGACTGTGAAACAGCTCCGGGGGAAATAGGAAAAATTGTAGCAGCAAAGGGACCAGGCTCATACACAGGTGTAAGGATTGGCGTGACTATCGCCAAGACCCTTGCCTGGACGTTAAAGGTTCCATTGTCGGGAGTCTCAAGCCTTGAAGCGCTCGCAGCAAATGGAAGGTATTTCAATGGTTTGATCTCCCCTTTATTTGATGCAAGACGCGGGCAGGTTTATACGGGGTTATATCAATTCGGAGAATCAGGAATAGAGACCGTGCATGAAGATACCAATATCTTATCCTCTGAGTGGGCCGCGAAATTAAAGGAGTTTGGAAAGCCTGTCTTATTTGTCGGACAAGATATATGCCTTCATAAAGAGGCCATTTCCGAACAGCTTGGTGACCTGGCTGTATTTTCTCCTCCTCAGGCTTATATACCGCGTCCATCTGAGCTTGCTTTCATTGGCAGGGACAAGAGTGATGAGGATATCCATCATTTTGTCCCGAACTACGTAAGGCTGGCTGAGGCGGAGGCTAAATGGCTCGAGCAGCAGGGCAGTTCTCAGGGAAAAAAATAAATGGGAAAGAGACCGATATGGATGAGTAAAACAATGATGTTCCGGATGATGAAAACAGAAGATATCGACCAAGTTCTTATCGTAGAAAGAAAGTCATTCACTCTTCCATGGAGCAGGGATGCTTTCTATAATGAATTAAATCATAACCAATATGCAGTCTATATGGTCATTGAAGATGAAGGAGAAATAATCGGTTATTGCGGAGCCTGGATTGTCATTGATGAGGCCCATATAACCAATATTGCCATCCTGCCAGATTACAGAGGCCAAAAGCTTGGAGAGGCCTTACTGAGAAAGATGATAGAAATATCGCTGAGTCAGGGTGTGAAAAGAATGACTCTGGAAGTGCGTGTTTCAAATACGACTGCAATTTCATTATATGAAAAACTAGGTTTTCAAAAAGGCGGCATCCGGAAGAATTATTATACAGACAATCAAGAGGATGCCTATGTGATGTGGGTGAATTTATTATGAAAAAGGATCAAATTATCTTGGGCATTGAAACAAGCTGCGATGAAACAGCAGCTTCAGTGGTCAAAAATGGAACAGAAATCTTAAGCAATGTTGTAGCTTCCCAAATTGAAAGCCATAAGCGCTTTGGCGGGGTAGTGCCGGAGATTGCTTCAAGACACCATGTTGAACAAATCACTTTGGTAATTGAAGAAGCTATCGAGCAGGCTGGAGTCCAGTATGGAGATATCGACGGGATTGCTGTTACGGAAGGACCAGGGCTTGTAGGAGCTCTCTTGATAGGAGTCAATGCTGCAAAAGCAGTTGCATTTGCCCACAATATCCCCTTAATAGGCGTGCATCATATAGCTGGCCATATTTATGCGAACCGGCTTATAAAAGAGATGGTATTTCCGGCTCTTTCATTAGTCGTTTCCGGAGGGCATACAGAGCTTGTTTTGCTTGAGGAGCATGGAAAGTTCAGAGTGATCGGGGAAACAAGAGATGATGCTGCAGGCGAAGCATATGACAAGGTTGCCAGGACCTTAAACCTGCCATATCCAGGCGGCCCGCATATAGACAGGCTTGCACATGAAGGGCAGCCAACCATTCGCCTTCCGAGGGCATGGCTCGAAGGATCGTATGATTTTAGCTTCAGCGGATTAAAATCAGCCGTAATTAATACCCTTCATAATGCAGAACAGCGCGGGGAAGAAATTGAACCGGCAAACCTGGCTGCAAGTTTTCAGGAGAGTGTAATTGAAGTGCTGGTCAAAAAAACACTGCAGGCAGCAGAAGAATATAACGTGAAGCAAGTCCTGCTTGCTGGGGGAGTAGCGGCCAATAAGGGGCTTAGAGCAGCTTTATCAGAAGCTTTTGCAGCCCTGCCAAATGTTGAATTGGTCATTCCTCCACTGAATTTATGCACAGACAATGCAGCGATGATTGCTGCGGCCGGAAGTGTGCTCTATGAACGCGGGAAACGCTCGAATCTCGCGCTTAATGGCAATCCGGGATTAGATATAGAAGCATAATGAAAGCCTGCTGCGCATTGGAATGCGCAGCAGGTTTTTTTGTTCACTCAATAAGACTTCAGGAATGGTGTGGATATCTTTTTTTAGAAATGCTAAAGCTTGTGTATAAGTAGGTGTAAATGTGGATAAGTGGCGTTTTTGATGTGGATATTGTGGAAAACTATTAAAAATGCTGTTAATACAGTATGCAGTATGTTGATAAACCAGTGGATAAGTAAATTCTTAATAAAAAAACAGGCATCTCGAGGAGAAGCCTGTTCATAATTAGCTTAGTATTTCTTCCAGTTCAGCCCATTCTTCCATATATACCTCTAAATCTTGCTGTGCTTTTTCTAACTTTTCTTGTATTTCAAGGACCTTTTCGTGGTTCTGGAAGATTTCTGGATCACAAAGAAGTTCATTATACTGTTTAATTTCTGCCTCTAACTGCTCCATATATGCTTCAACTTCTTCTAATCTTCTTTTTCGCTGCCGTTCTGCCTTTTTTGCTTCCTTGTCCAATTTATATCCTGTCTTTTCTGGAGCTTGGTCAGTTTGAACAGATGCTTTGGACTCAAGCTCGAGTATTTCGGCTTGTTCCTGCTTCTTCTGAAGATAATAATCATAATCTCCCAGGAATTCTTCACTGCCGGTGCCAGAAAGCTCTATTACCTTGGTTGCAATCCTGTTAATGAAATATCTGTCATGAGAAACAAAAAGGATGGTCCCTGGATAATCAATCAAGGCATTTTCGAGTACAAGCTTGCTGTCTAAGTCAAGATGGTTGGTTGGCTCATCCATGATAAGGAAGTTGCCTTTTTCCATCATGATTTTCGCAAGTGCAAGGCGTGCCTTCTCACCGCCGCTAAGTGTGGAGACAGTCTTAAGCACATCATCCCCTGAGAAAAGGAAATTGCCAAGAACGGTACGGATATCTTTTTCTGGCAATAGTGGATGTTCATCCCAAAGTTCATTCAGCACGCGTTTATTGGAAACAAGGTTGGCCTGCTCCTGATCATAGTAGCTGACCTGTACATTTGTGCCAAATCGGAAATCACCCTGTAAGGGCTGCAATCTGCCAATGATTGTTTTTAGCAGCGTTGATTTTCCAACGCCATTTGGCCCGACAAGCGCCATGCTGTCTCCTTTAGCGATCCGCAGAGTGACATTGGTTGCTACCGGCTGTTCCTGATAGCCGATCCCCAGGCTGTTGATGTGGAGAACTTCATTGCCGCTTTGTTTATCAATTCCAAATGAAAAATTGGCGGATTTTTCATCTCCCTGAGGCCTGTCCAAAACATCCATTTTCTCGAGCTGCTTCCGTCTGCTCTGAGCCCGTTTTGTTGTGGAGGCACGAGTTATATTTTTCTGCACAAAGTCACGCAGCTTTTCGATTTCATCCTGCTGTTTTTCAAATTGCTTTAGGTCGCGGTCATAATCCTCCGCTTTTTTCACCAGGTAATTACTGTAGTTTCCGAAGTATTTCTTTATAGAATGCCTGGAAATTTCATAAACCTGATTGACCACCTTATCAAGGAAATAGCGGTCATGTGATACAATTAAAACAGCTCCCTGGTAGCCCTGGAGATATTGTTCGAGCCAGGACAGTGTTTCAATATCCAAATGGTTGGTGGGCTCATCCAGTATCAGGATATCGGGTTTTTTCAGCAAAAGCTTGGCAAGGGCAAGTCTCGTTTTTTGGCCGCCGCTCAAGGAAGATATAGGCGTTGAGCTGTCAAAGCCGGCGAATTGAAGGCCGTGCAGGACAGATCGTATATCCGCTTCATACTGATATCCTCCTTGTTCTTTAAAGCTGACTTGAAGTTCATCATATTCCTTCATAACCTTTTGGTACAGGACGTCATTTTCGAAGATTTCAGGCTTTGACATGCTTTCTTCGAGCCTTCGCAGTTCTTTTTCCTGATTAATTAAATCACTGAAAACCGTCAGCATTTCATTTTGGATGGACAGCTCTGACTCAAGGCCGGTATCTTGGGCTAAATAACCGATGGACACGCCTTTAGGCTTCAGGATTTCTCCGCCATCATGCGATAATTTTCCGGCAATTATTTTTAACAGGGTCGATTTTCCGGCGCCATTGCGGCCAACCAGAGCAATCCGATCCCGGTTTTGTACCTCAAGCTTCATATTTGATAATATTAACTCAGCACCATAATACTTTGTGAGCTGATTTATTTGCAGTAAAATCATCGTATTCACCTCAATTGCTATAGTGATAGTGTAACGTATTGCAGGCTCTATCGGCAATAGAAGTGATTATGTGAAACATAAAACAAAGGTTCCGCAAAATGGGTATAATAGTGTATCATTTAAGAGAGAGGTGTTATTTTATGGCTGAATTTACTCATTTTAATGAGCAGGGAAGGGCGAAAATGGTCGATGTGAGCCAAAAGCCTGAAACAGTCCGTACGGCTGTGGCTGCTTCGAGTATTTCTTTAAATAGAGAGATTTACGAGAATATAGTCCATAATAAGATGAAAAAGGGAGATGTCCTTGCTGTGGCACAGGTGGCTGGAATTATGGCAAGCAAGAGCACATCAGTCATAATCCCAATGTGCCATCCCATTCCGCTTCAGGGCGTCAATATTTCGTTCCAATGGAAAGAAGAGGAAGACGGATATCGTCTTATGATAGAAGCAGCTGCCAAGACAAAAGGAAGTACAGGTGTGGAAATGGAAGCGCTGACAGCTGCTTCGGTTACTGCGCTGACTGTCTATGATATGTGCAAGGCCATTGATAAAGGAATGGTCATCGGCCCGACATACTTAATCGAAAAAACTGGCGGGGTCTCCAGTCCGGATTATAAAAGGCAAATCAATCAGTAGCATAAAGAGATTTGCTTGAAAGCGGGGGAAAAGAATGAGTCAAGAACAAATGAAGATACCGCAGGCAACAGCGAAACGGCTGCCCTTATACTACCGATTTCTGAAGAACTTGCATGTTTCTGGCAAGCAGCGGGTTTCCTCCGCGGAACTAAGCGAGGCAGTGAAAGTAGATTCAGCGACAATCCGGCGGGACTTTTCCTATTTTGGTGCGCTTGGTAAAAAGGGATACGGGTATAATGTGAATTACCTGCTTTCTTTTTTCTCAAAGACGCTCGATCAGGATGAATTGACAAGAGTTGCTTTGATTGGTGTGGGCAACTTGGGGACTGCTTTTTTAAATTATAATTTTTTGAAAAACAATAATACAAAGATCGAAATTGCTTTTGATGTAGATGAAACGAAGGTAGGAACCACGATAAGCGATGTGCCTGTTTTTCATATGAATGAAATCAGTACAAGATTGAAAGAAAGAAATGTGGCTGTAGCTATTTTGACGGTTCCAGCACAGGCTGCACAGCCGATTACAGACCTTCTGGTTGAATCAGACATCAGGGGAATCCTGAATTTTACACCTGCAAGGCTGAATGTGCCGCAGTCAATCAGGATCCATCATATTGACCTTGCTGTCGAGCTTCAGTCTCTCATCTATTTTCTTAAACATTATCCTGTTTCCGGGGAAGAGGTTCTTCCTGACAACGAATAAAAAATGCTGCCGGAATTGAAGTGACCCCTAAAAGTTAGACACGGTTATTTCGTTAGGCAGCGAGTGTGAAATGAGTTCGGTATTGTACCGGACTCATTT
>NZ_MLYQ01000105.1:0-5322 GCF_001866725.1 Bacillus sp. MUM 13 | reverse complement strand
ACTTTTGGGGTGCACTACACTTAGAAAAAACGGTACTGTCCCTTTTCTCATCTGACTTTCCTGTTTTTTCTTAATTTTACACACCAAAGCAACCCTTTTAAGCTGCACCATACAGAAAACTGCTGCCGATCATTGAGATTCCGCCTAATTCATACAAATCTGCGCCTTGTAATTTCCATTTAATTGGATAATAAGTCCAAATCAGGCCTGATTCAAGCGAAATCTTCATTGATTCGAGCGAAATTCCGTCTCATTAGAGCCAATTCGCCTCCCATTCGAGCGAATTAAATAATCACACAAAAAAATGCCTGGATATCCAGGCACCCTGTTACAAAATCTTCTCATACTCCAATAAACTCAGACTATCATTTATTTTGCTCGCCCCTACAACTCTATAGCCCAATTTTTCATAAAAATAGCGGTTACGAAAATTATCCTGCGGTGTATTCAAGCTCCACATCACTGCATCAGGAAATTTCCCTTCAGCTAACATCATTACCTTTTCGCCAAGCCCCTTGTTTTGAAAAGCAGTGCCAAGAAATATCCGGAACAGCCGGTAATGATGTTCCGTTATCTTCATAATGTCAACACCGCCAGCAATCCAGCCATCCGCAAAAATCGTATAATGATTAGAAAATCGGATTCTATGAGCAAGCATTCGCCAAGTTTCAGTAGCTGGACTGGAAGAAAAATTCCCGTACCTCAGCAAATCATCCCTAAAAGCTTCTTTTTGAATGTTAAGAAGCACACCCGCTTCTTCAATGTTCGTTCTGCGCAATTGCAAATCCACTGCACTCACCGCCTCATAACCATATCTTATGAAGCTGCACGTATTCATGACTGTTTTATATTCAATGCTTTCCTCACAATCGATACGGATTGTTCATTTGTGCCTATCTTCATATTTTGTCGTTGAAAATATTATGATTAATTCTAGTATTTCCGAAGGACAATCTATGGTGTTCATTTCATAAGGCTGAAAAGCACTTACTCTTGCTACTTCCTGATTGTCGTTTAATACCCTCAAGTGTTCACCATTTTGACAGTCTACTTTGTTGCCAAGTTCTTTTAGTCTTCCTAGAAAGGTTTCTTCTAACATTGTTTTATCACCTTTGCCGCACAGTTCGTTATAAATTAATTGTATGTTCTCTTTCCTGCTTTACTACCTATGTCATTTGTCCTAAAATTCCAAATAATGGATAAGTATATATTACTATTTTATCCAATTATGTCGTTTTTTGATATTACACAAAACTATTACTAGATATAATGAAATTGTTCGATACATTTTAGAAAGGGATGGTATATGAATCTTACCTAGATAATTATGTCTTATCGGTCATTGCTTTGTTTTCGGACTATCGCCAAAAAACATTTCCATTTATTATAGCCATACAAGCACTTTGATGGAGTTGATTGCAACTTCAATAATAGCCGTCAAAGCCCCTATCACTGGCGTTTTTTTAGGTTCAACCCAGATATATGCCCGCGAGCATATGATAGCTGATTTAATGAAAAAGAAAGCTGATTACGCCAAATTATTAAAAGTAGCCAATTCTGGGAAACATGGAGTAAAGGTTTAAAGATATTACTTGAGAACTTATCAGACTGGTTTGGGCATGGTAGAAGATTATTACGGCAAGCAGGTCGTTTATAAATATTAGAAAGGAGAAAACACCTTGAGAACTAAAACCCAAATAATATTAGAATCTACTATTTTTGTTGTGTGTTTAGCGTTTGGCCTTTATCTTAAATGAATACAAATATTTGATTATCGGAGTAGTTTTGATTACTGGCATAAGATTGTTTTACTACACTAAAAAAAAGAACAAAAGAACATAGTTAATGATTAAAATATTAGGATCATAGGCTATTTGGTAGCCTGTTTTTTTATTCAGCCATATTTAAACTTCCTTCCGTACTATAGACACGGAGATTGTGTATTTCTATGGTAAATTTTAATGGAGGTGATTTTGTTGAATCGTAATAAAAGTTATAAATTCAATTTTATCGTTGCATCTATTTTTCTCATTTTAGGTTTTATTTTTATAAATATTTACACCAATATATTACCTACCATTATGATTTTTGGTTACTTCTTTCTGTATTACCTCATTAGTGGACTTTATCGTTTATTCCAACACAAAAAGCAAAGCATATGATTTAAATACAACTTTTCACGTCACAGTTTTTGTCAATAATGCGGTATGCACTTAACTAAGAACCTATTACAATTGTGCCTAGTGACAAAAGAATTTCCAAATGTAATAAGTGCATAGTGCCTCATACAGTAAACGTAAAAAAACCTCACCACAAAGGCAAGGTTCCTTACACCGCTATAGTTTTAAAGACGCCCTATTGTCTATATGTTCATCCTCCAGTAAAGCTATTTCCATATATCTTTCATGATGATACTGAATTTTCTTCTTTAACTTAGTTCTGAATCTCTCATCCAGGCAGCCTTCTAACAGTGTCTCGTTATAACTTTTTAAATAAAGATGCCACTTCGGAAGAAATCTGGTTGTCAGGTTCATTAGAACTCTCCTTTATGATGGGTTGTATTCATTATATTCCCTAGGAGAACACGAATATACTAAGCCTTTCGTTTCATTTTTACTTTTCCAAAATGCGAATAAAAACGCCAGGTGCGACTTCGATATCCTTCACCTTCTCGAATCCAAAACGTTGATAAAGAATCAAAGCCGGAATATTTTTCTTGCCTGTACTGACAATGAACTTGTTGTTTCCCGCTATCTCCAAAACATGCTCCAGCAGTTCCCTTGCAATCCCTTTTCTGAAATGAGAAGGATCCACCACCAGCCGGCAGATATCAACCACTCCCTCATCAATGGTATAGGAAATAAACCCAAGCAGCTCGTCCCCTGAAGTATATCCGACAAACGTTTCCCGGCATTCCGTAATATCCAGGATCGTATCCTTTAATTGAGGAATGCCATCAAAACCAATCATATTGGCTTCAATCTGATATGCCGGCAGCTGGACATGTAAAATCTTTTCTGCCATAACACTGCTTTTGTTATCAAGCTCTATAATCATCCTGTCTCTCCAATCACAATTCGTACTACTTCTCTTCTATCTCACGGACAACATCCAAAAGCTCAGAAATCGCAGAAATCTTCACATCCGCATCACCGATTTCTTTTTCATCTCCGAATCCGTATGTACAGCCAACTGTCATCAGCCCGCTATTCGTCCCTGCTTCCATATCAGAATGCCGGTCGCCGACCATAATGCCTCGCTCTGTGTAACCATGATTCTTCATTAAAGCCGCCACCAAGTCACTTTTCGTCTTTGTCCCCTGACCGCCTGCACTGAACACTCCTTCAAAAAAACCATGTATCTCAAAGTCCTGTAACACGAAATCCACATATTCTTTGCTGCCATTGCTCGCGATAAACAGCGGAAATCCTTGACTCCTGAGCGTCTGAAGCGTCTCCTCCACACCCCGAAACAGCTTCCCAGCCTTCGGGATCAGCTCCTCTTCCACTTCTATTAACAGCTGCTCCGCTTCATTCACAATCTCTCGGCCTGCACCCGGCAATATCTCAGCAAAAATATCCTCCGTCACCGTGCCAAGAAAATGCTCATACTGCTCGAAGCGTTTAATCTCAAGCTGCTCCCCGTACTTTTCAGAAAGCCTATCAATCACAAGCGGAAAAGTCTGATTCGTCAGCTCCTTACAGTCAAATAAAGTTCCATCCAAATCAAATACAATCGGAAATTCCTGTTTTTTCACCATCATCACTGCCTTTTTTCCTTCATTATACCTCTAAACAGGACCCTCTAAAACCCCAGTTCAAACAGCTCGCTGAAGTACAAATCATCCAGCTTCTTCTGCAGAATGCCCCAGTAATACGCAAACTTATTCCGCCGAAGTGGTTTCTTCTTCATTGCCCGGACCGTCTGCTTAAACGAAGCAACCGACATCTCAAGCATCGTATCACGGCAATAATCCAGCCCCTTAAAAGCAAATCCCGTCATTCTCCAAAACTCCTCGATCACACTGCAGTCATCAAAAAAGCTTGAAACAATACCAGTAAAGGCTGATGGAACTTTTTCGCTTGTAAAAGATGCATCAAGAATCTCAGGAACAGGAGGCTCGGTGTTACGTTCTTTTTCTTTTATGTTGTTAGTTTCAAAAGATTGATAGTTTACTGGGAGGTCCAATTGTTCGCCTTTGGGTGGTTCAGCGCACTGTGACAAAGAAATACGATTGAAAACATAAAGATTGGCGGTCTGCGATCCGTTCTTCCTCTCCAGCTCAATAATCGTCAGCAGCCCGGAGTCCTTGGCCTTCAAAACCGCTCTTTTAAACGTCGACCTTGATATCCCCATTTCCCCATCCCTATGCGTCGCCGCCACAATCGTCCCTATTTTGGCCAAACAAACACCTGGTATTTTGGCAGCATATCGAATAAGCCTCTTAATGGCAATACTTTCACTTTTCGTAAACGTCCCCTTCAGCTCAAGCATCTGCTGTTCAATGCTATTGTTAAACTCTTTTAGTGATGAAAAATTAGATAAATGAGCAAATTCCTCAATATGTGCTACCTTCACAACTCCGCCCCCCAATATGTAAACACACAGGAAAGACTTCCCCCACTAAGTGGAGAAGCCTTTCCTTCCTTATTAAAAAGAATAATTTGTAGTCGTTTTTTCAACGATGCGCGCTTCCTTTTTGCTTGTGTATGTGCCGGTTTTGGTAATGAAAATGCCTGAAGAGAGCATCTCATCCATCGCTGCACTGATTGCCTGCGAATTAAGATTATCAATCGGATCCTCGACTGATACCTTGGCCGTCTTTCCGTCAGAAGTCGTAAAGTATAGTTCCAATACTTTTTCCATCATGTTTTCCTCCTTTCATAGTTTAAGAGTCAGTTTACTCGATATCCCACGTATCCAGACGCTTCACATTCACAACAGCATGCTTTTGAAGTCCGGCAAGTGCATCCGCTCCTTTTTTCAAAGAAGCTGCATCCGCCTTTTTGTCGATGTTAGAAAGAGTTTTGCGCTTAACCACAGGCTCACCCTTCTCATTCACGCCATTTTCAAGCTCAATCTGCAAACGAGTCAATTCCAAAATTTGATTTTCCATGTTCTCACCTCCCTTTCACTGTCTATATATCTTTTACTAGATAAAAAGGAGCATAGGGGGAAAAACTTTTTTACATGTATTGATTTCCGCTCCAGACGCTCGCTTTCCGGGGGGCGTTCGCCAAGCCTCCTCGTCGCTGCCGCTCCTGCGGGGTCTCGCCTGAAACGCTAATCCCCCAGGAGTCGAGCGTCTTCCGCTCCAATCAA
>NZ_MLYQ01000104.1:0-32366 GCF_001866725.1 Bacillus sp. MUM 13 | reverse complement strand
GGTTAATTTCAAAAAGTTGGATAAATAGTTATGTACGCACCAATGGATATCCACATCTCTTACGGGGGTCTACCCTCCCAAGTCTCACAGAGTCTAAGCTCCTACATTCCTTCGTTCAACCTTTCCATAAGGTGGATGTCGGTCATGCTGCCCCACAGGATCTAAGTCCTTACGTTAGTTGCGTTGCCGACTAATCCCATGCTGATTTTGTCCGTTCATCTTTTCAAATTTATTTGTTAATAGTTAGTTTTATAGTGATTAAGCTGCTATTGGTTCTTGGATAAATGCATGCATATGGGGGATGTCCTTCAACATCTTCTCCTCTTTAAACACAAACTGCTTCTTCCCAATATAGAAGAGTATACGGATGAGCTTATTACACAAAGCAATTAAAGACTGCATCTTTTTCAACAGATTATCAGGTCTTGTTGTGTAATAATGATGCAGGGCTTTAAAGGCTTTATTATTAGCTACTAGAATCATAGATGCCCGAAACAGTAGTGCCCTTAATTTTTTTCGACCACGTTTCGTAATCCTGGTTCTCCCTTTATGCTTTCCTGATGTATTTTCTTTTAAGCTGAGTCCTGCCAGTTTGGTTATCTGACGAGGATGATTGTATTCACTCAAATCGCCTACTTCAGCGAAGAAACCCGCCACTGTATCGCGTCCAATTCCTGTTATTTCTAACATTTGATCAACGCCTGGAATATCTTGAAGCAGTGTATCCAGAGTTTGGTCAAGCTCTTCGAACTTGGCTTGAATGAGTTCATACTTTTGAATTAACGTTCTTAATTCCATTTTAGCCATCATGGCGCCCTGACGAATGCCAATCGAGCGATTGGCGGCTTCTTTTAAAGCTTGAATCTTCTTGATCCCTATACTACGTTTCACTGCTTGCCTTAGATAATCCAGAAATTCTTCATCTGTATATTCACCTATTTCGTAAGGTAAAGCATCGAGTTTTAATAAATGAAGAGCTGCCTTCCCTTCCCAACTTTTAAAAACGGTAAAAAACTCTGGAAAGTATCGATCAATCCAGTTGTGTACCTGTCCCTGCACAATTTGTAGGTCCACATTTAATAAATCGCGTAATTTTTAGCCACACGCAGTTCCGCGAAAACCCCTTGTGGTATGGTTGGTTCAGCGTATCTACCATCTTTGACTAGTTGTGCAATGACTTTCGCGTCTTTTACATCATTTTTAGTTGGAGAGTTATCGTCTAACTCCTTACTGTGCTTGACATGTAAAGGGTTGACCGTTACGAACTTAATCTGTTCCTCCTTTAGAATATGAGCTAAATTAAGCCAATAATGGCCTGTAGGCTCCATCCCAGTAATGACAGACTCCATTTCGCATGACTCTTTTATTTGATTAATCCAATCAATAAATGTCTTAAATCCTTCTTGGGTATTATCAAAAAAGCAAGTAGATCCTAGCTCTATTCCACGATAATCCTGCGCTCTAGCTACATGATGATGTTTGGCAATATCAATACCTATTACTAAGGTTTTAGGTGTGATTTGAGCTATTTTATGATTTTGGTTATAATTCATAGTGAGACCTCCGAGTAGATATTTTGTCCCTTTTAGCTGGCCAGCTCAGGACACATTTATCTTATCAAGAGGTCTTTTTTCTCTCAAATCGTATTTTCACTTATTACAGGAATGCTGCCCTTAAGTTTAACAACAAAAAGACTGTCTAAGCAGCCTAATGATCTTTAACTAAAGCACCCGTTAATTGAAGAAGCTAATATTTTTCTTAGTGTGAAAAAGTCTACTTGTAAGGTAAAATCAAACAGAAAGGAGAAATAATATGAAATTAATCTATAAATTAGCTCTTCAGGACTTTCTCAATTTTCAAATGTACCACGCCGCCAATTCACCGGCCGTAAAAAGAGCACTCTTAATCCAACGGTTCATATTTCCAATCATTATGCTAGCCCTTCCCCTGTTCATTGACTCATCCATAACCGGGTGGATTGTTTATGCTATTGTTGCTGCAATCTGGCTTATTTATTATCCTAAGTATTTTTATGGACATATTAAAAGGAATTCGAAAAAAATGCTTCAGGAAGGAGTCAATGGTTCGTTATATGGTACCTATGAACTTACCATAACAGATCAAGAAATCATTGAGAAAAGCCCAAATGGTGAAACCAGACACAATTGGGGATCTATTCGAAAAATTGTTGATACCCCAAGCTATTTTTATATCTACAACAGCAATATTTCTGGATACATCATTCCTAAATCAAAAATTTCACAAGATATGTTGACTTTTCTTCAAAATAAAAAGGCTGCTATTTAGCAGCCTTCAACATCATCTCTTTATAGTAACCAAAAGACAAGTCCTATTACTGTTAAGGAGAAAAGTAACGGGATTGCACCACCAACTCCTAAACAACTGGAAAGGAAGTTATAAATAGACCAGCGAGTTTTTTCTCCCTTGGTCGGCTTTTCTTCGAACACTCTAGGCCTATATGTCCTATTTTTTTTCATAATTAATATCCTTACCTGTGAATTTTTAAAGAAAAAGCTGCCTTCAAGACAGCTCCGATCTTCCGCTAAGCACCCGTTTGTTTAAGAAAAATTTTTCACTATTATTCCTTTACCATAACATTATTGCTTCAAACGGACACTGTATAATCTCATTGCCTCAAGACTGCCTTCCATTTCAAAGATTCCACTTTCAATCATTTTCTTCAACCGATAGTTTATGAAAGTATCACTTATATATTGGTCTAAATGTATATGGCCAAGGACATCTCCAATTAACCTTAATGATTTAAAAAATTCATTTGTTTTACGTTTACCGTGGAGCTTTTTCGCTCTATTTATAATAAGTTCGTCAAAGTAGTCTTCACGGACACTTTGTACTGTTCCGTTTTTCCAAATTCTTAAAGTTTCTTTATTTTCATTGAGAGAAAGCCAATCCTTTTCATATTGTTCCTGTTCCTGTTGGGTTAGAGGGGATTGGTCCTGTCGTAGTTTTTCGTAAATCTCTTGGAGCTTTTCTGGGGCTATTTCGCCTGTGTGTGAAATCGAGTATTTCCGTTTGCCTATATTAAAAAGTTCATTAAATCCCTTCGTTGTGTTCATAATGAAAAAATCATTATTTTTTTCCTTTAAAAGTTCCACGGCAAAACGAAGTCCCGTCTGCTCCTCAGCATTTTCAGCAGCCCACAAATAAATAGGAATATCTTCTTTAATAGACATAATTCGATTAAAAGCTCTATTGAATGTTTCCTTTAATTCCTCAAACTCGCCATCCTCTTCAGCCAAGTTATTTTGCATCCAATTATACCTGGCCTGTTTTCCAACTTCTTCATTAAACTTCCAGATAGGACCGATAGAGAACATTTCTCGAACACAAATGATCTTTTCATCATTATAATCAGCACCCATTTCCTTCAGTGCTTGTCTAAAACATCCCGCAGCAGAATCTACGAACAGAATATGAACAACCTTGATGGGTCCCTCTATTTTATTTTGCTGCTGTTCAGTAATCTCGAAAACCGCTTTGTATGCGTTTTTCATATCTTCAATAAACTGCTCCTCAGAATAGTCCTGCTCGTCTAAAAAATGTATTCTTTTTAAAATATGGCTAAGAAGTAACCTTGCATCTCTCTCTCGTAATTCCTTTACGATCTTGTTTATTTTCTCTATTTTCTCTATTTTCTCTATTTCCATAAAAGAGTCTCCCATAAGTAAAATTCCTTCCTAAATATTACAATTAATTGAAAGAAATGTTTAATCAGAGAAATCCCTGAACAATACTTCTATCTCTTGACCACCATAAAAATTATCGTCACCAATAAATTTTTCAATCTCTACTGTTCCATCCGCCATAAATTCAACTTCCCAACGTTGTCCAGGAATTGCAATTTCAACCATAATAGCATCATTTCTAACTTTATTTAGCTTATAGCTTATATTTTTTTCCTCTAATTTATTGAGGAAATTGATTAAATATTTAGGGCCCAGCAAACCATCTCCATTCCTCAGATAATATAAAATCCTTATCGAACTAAACTACCCAGTTAGTGCCATAAGAAAAAGGCTGCCGAAGTAGCCATACGATCTTCAACTAAAGCACCCATTAGTTTAAGTGCAAACCTTCACAAATACCAAAAATCATTCAATAAGAAAAAGTATTACCCTTGATTAGCTGGATGATGACAGCTCTGCTAGTACTAACATTTACTTTGCCCCTGGTTACACCAACGCTGCAACTGGGCCTTACAGTTAAATCAATTACCTATTACACCAGACTAAAATAAGGCTGCCCCAGAAGAATACAATAGGTCAGCCTTTATTGGTTATCATTTTTATTTAGGTTTACGCATTCTCTTTACCGCCAAATTTGAAGCCGAGATGACCGGTGTATTTACCAAGATTACCGCCAAGATGAGCGCCTATTCCTTGTCCTCCGCCTAGCTGGCCGCCTGCTTGAACACCAAGCCCTTGTTGGCCGCCTAAGTTGCCGCCCGCATGAATGCCAAGACCTTGTCCTCCGCCTAAGTTGCCGCCTGCCTGAACACCAAGACCGTGCTGGCCGCCTAAGTTGCCGCTTGCCTGAATGCCAAGACCTTGCCCTCCGCCTAAGTTGCCGCCTGCCTGAACACCAAGACCGTGCTGGCCCCCTAAATGACCGCCTGCCTGAATGCCGAGCACTTGACCGCCTCCTAGCTGGCCGCCTGCTTTGACTCCAAGACCGTGCTGGCCCCCTAAATAACCGCCTGCATGGACACCTATCCCTTGACCGCCGCCTAGCTGGCTTCCCGAATAAACCCCAAGACCATGTTCTCCTCCTAAATGACCGCCAACATTGTAGCCAGTCCCCTGTCCGCTTCCCAAATGGCCATCGGCATACATACCTGCCATTTGACCTCCTATATGCCAATATCCTGGAGGATAAGTTCCATAATAAGAGGCGGGATAAGGATAAGAATATTGATAATAAGACTGAGCATAAGGCTGGGACCTATAGGGATAACTAAATGGATATATTACCATTTTCCTAAACCTCCAATCAGATCATGCTTTAGTTTATGCGCCATAAATAAGGTATGATACTTAACCTTAACTAAACGAAGACAGAAAAATGGGGAGTGGCCACTTGATTTTGCCAAAGATATAAAAGGAGTTCCAAAACTATGTGCTCGGGTATGACTGTCATGTGTATTACCCGGTGTTACAATCGTACTGAGGACAAATCCGTTTCGATCCGAGGCTGCATGAAAGGAATAGGCAAACTGCTTGGTCCGTTCGTCTTTTACGTAATACCCGCTTTCTGGATCCGTTGTACTTTCTTTGATTTCTTTGGATTCTTCTTTCTTTAGAAAGCATGGTCATCACCTCAAGATTGAATTACTTCTATTTTAAAACAAAGAAGACTGTAGACAAACCCGTTTTTTCGGGTTTGTCTACAGTCTGAAAGGTTCCTTCATCAAGGAACCTTTTTATTTTGTATAGTTTTCTTTAGCTGTCTCTGGTCCAGTACTTGAATAAATAATATTCCTCAATTGGATGACCAGACTTTTAAGTTCCTTCTCTCTTTCCAAATAGTACAGCGAAGCTTGTACTAAAGGGAGATTCGGCCCCTCTTTATTAATCTCTGACTGGATAAATCGGCAAAGATCTTTTAATTCCGAACGATGTACGGAGCCGGACGGAAGGACGTCAATAGACGAATCCATCTCCTTGAACAGTTCGATAAGGATCTGTTCCATTTCATCTTGGCGGTCCTCGAGTCCCCAGTTTAAATACCTTTCGAAAGAAGCTTGTGTTAACAGAGGCTTCAAATTGGATTCTATCATATGCTTAAAGAGCACATTAAGCTTGTCCAAAATGAAATTTGCCGTTTCCTCGAGCGATAATGATTTTTCCTCATAAACAATCCAAAATAGATACTCTTTCAAAATTGCTCGATAGATGGAAACTAAATCCCACAGGAGCGGATGGATTTCCTCACCGTACACAAGCAAGAGGCACTCTGTATGCCATCGGATAAGTCGCCCCCTAAACTTGTGTCTAAGAGGTTGAAACTTGGGATCTTGCTGGATGGGGAGCTCAGTAAATTCGACAAGAATATGCTTGTACTCTATAAAATAACTAAATCTCAGAATGATCTGCTGCAGAAACTGCTCCTTCGGAGTGAGACTTGGAATGCGCTTCAACTCATCGACTTGATCAAAATAGATGTTAAGGCATTGATTAAACACCTCGCTGAATAGGTCTTCCTTAGAAGGGAAATATTTATAGACGGATCCTTTAGCAATGCCGCAATCCTCTGCAATATCCTGTATCGTCGTCGAAAGAAACCCCCGTTCCTTAAAAAGCTTCGTAGCAGAATTCACAACCTCTTCCCTTGTCACACTCATATAAAAATCTCCCTGCTTGACTATTTATGAATAATGGTACAAAATATAAAACATCAAGTCAAATGACCTAGTGTTTAATTTAATAAACTTAAGGTCAAATACAAAAGATGAGGAGACATACGTAAATGGAAAAATTGCTAGATCTGCAAAAAACTGCATTGGTTGTCATTGATTTGCAAAAGTGGCTGGGCAATCAATACGCCCCTTATTCCGCCGAGCAGGTGGTATCTAACGCGGCCGCCTTGGCAGATGCTTTCCGTGATCAAGGTTCAATGGTTGTAATGGTCCGGGTATCGAGCAAGGATTTGAAGGATATCCCGAGACCAAAGTTAGATTCTCCTGCTCCTCCACTAAATTTACCAGATGAGTGGGACCAGATTGTCCCGGAAATGCGAGTAGCCGAAACGGATCACGTTATCACCAAGAAACAATGGGGAGCCTTTTATGGAACAGAGCTCGACTTACAACTTCGTCGCCGAGGAATCGACACTATTGTCTTATGCGGCATCTCTACTGGGCTTGGCGTGGATACAACCGCACGAGAAGCATTTATGCATGGGTATCAGCTAATTTTCGCTTTTGATGCCATGACTGGATTTTCCCAAGCCGAGCATGATCATGTGAAAAATGTTATTTTTCCACGTATTGGGCGAACTCGAACAACGCAGGAAATCATCTCTGCCCTAGCGGAAGCTTAACATAGGAGATGTGTCCTCGGATTTATCTGGTTCCAAGGGTCGTTTTTTATTTTTTGAAGAAAAGTCTCAGTTTGAATTAGTACAATGCATTAAAAATGCTTTTTACTCCACAAACCATTTCAGTAAGTAGACAATCGAATGGCCCCCCATTTTATAGCATCTCATTATTAATGGAAAGAAACTATAAATTAATATCTATTTAAGTTATTTTTGGATTGAAAGGAAAAACACTGTCATATAAGGTTTGAAGAAAGAGTTTTTATGTCAGCAGCCAATTTAGAAATGGAGAACTAAAAGAGCCATTGACCTTACCGAAAATACCCTTCTCCTTTGAGAAGGGCTTTTGTTGTTTGTACTAATAAAAAAATATTCAAAAGTAAAAAGCCCATCAAATAATAATGGACTTAAAACTACGGTGGGTAGTACAAAAATTGCTACTTCATTAAGTACTTTAATAGCAATAGGTAAGACTTTGATGTAATCTCCATCTTTTCCCCTGCTCCACACCCAACGTGCGGCTTTCGCCGCATTAGGCGTTCCATCTTCCTCATTTAGACTAACGTAACTAAATTACAAACTTTACGAAATTGGTTTAACTTCTTCAATTGTTTGCCATCTAATTGAAGAATGTCCCTATATCGTTCAATCGTCTCTTCATTTGTAGCATGGATTAATCTATGGACATCTTTGTGTATGATTACAAGATTGTTAAATTCATCTGTTCCTCCCATATGTCGGGGTAACTTGTGATGACAGTGTACCTGATTGGATGTTAAAAATTCCCCTGTCACTGCACATTTGCCTAATTGCATTGAGTACCTTGAAATTCTGTTATCTGCAATTTCTAAATTATCCTTTTCATAAGGTATTTTTAACATTTTGTTAATCTCTATGGCAACGTCAGCACTAATATTTTGATGAAGTTTAAGTCTTCCTTCTTTTGTATAATTACATATAACTTGACTGAAGTTCATGGCGTTACTTGTTTGAATATCTCCTAAAGGAAATAAGTATGCACCAGCAATTTTATATGTTCTGAAATTATTCTTGTGAAGTCTCTTGTATGTGTCTGATGGCTTTATAGGTTTTCCATATTTGCCAATTGGTTTTAGACGATTATACATGGTTCTGATGAGACGATAGGCTATTTTTCCAAAGTCTTTATTGATATGAGTCGCAACCTTGAAGTAATTTTTTATTCCGAGAATATAAGCGTTATAATCCATGACAGTAAATGGTGTAGGCTTATTTTGGATTTTGCGGATTAAATATCTAAGTTTCTCTAGTATATTTTTCATCTTTTTATCCATAACGTGTGTATTGGCTACGAATTTATTACGCTTCGCTACTGCCTTTAAAGAAAAACCTAGAAAATCGGATTTTCGTCTTCTTAGATTAGTAATCGCTGATTTCTCAGTAGATATATCAAGGTTTAATTGTTCTTTTAAGTATCCTTTGGTCGCGTGAAAAATTTTGATAGCCCATTGGGGAGAGTTTGTGAAAATCTTGAAGTCATCTGCATATCTCACGATATACATTTGTTTAAGGTTCGTTTTCTTTAACGCTCTTGTTTTACTGTTAGGTGCATAAGGATGTCTTGTTTTTAAACTTTCCCATTGGTTAGCTATCCACCAATCCAAGTCATTTAGAACAATGTTTGATAGGAGTGGAGATAGGATTCCACCTTGAGGAGTTCCTTTGGTTGGAAAACCTAGTCCTTTTATTGGTGCCTTTAGCATTTTTGAGACAATTGTTAATACTCTTTTGTCCCGTATGCCTATCCTATACATTTGTTTAATTAACTTTGAATGGCTCACGTTATCAAAGAAACCTTGAATATCAATGTCTACCACATGGTGCAACTTCACATTATTAATTAAGAACTGACATCTCGCCATTACATGATGGGTTGACCTGTTAGGTCTAAAACCATATGAATGGTGATAAAATTTAGCTTCACATATTGGTTCTAATATTTGTTTGAACATCTGTTGAATTAATCTATCTCTCATAGTTGGAATCCCTAATGGACGCTTCTTACCATTGGGTTTAGGTATTTCAACCCTTCGTACCGTTTGGGGTTTATAATTCTTTAATGATTCTCGAATATCCTCAATAAATTCATCAACATTTTCAATCTTATATTTGTCAATCGTGATGCCATCAGTTCCAGCTGTTTTTGACCCTGTATTCGCCTTAATGTTCCGAAAGGCTAATAAGATGTTGTCTTTCGATATGATATGTTCATATAGCCTTAAACCATTTGTAGCATTGTTTTTACTTCGCTCATAAAGGTCATCAAATATGTCTTGCATACCGTAATATTCTGCATGTCGTAAAGCTGTACTCACCGATGGATTGTTTCCCCTTCCTTGCGGAAAATCCCATCATCTTACTCGACCCTGTGAGTTTCATTTAGTTATGTTAGTTTTCAAAGAGAAGACTTGGGACTATCCCTCCACGATTGTTACACGCTTCAACGGTACTGTATCCCTACTTTCGCAAGAGCAAAGTCACTTCGATAAATATATTATCTTATAGACACCATCCCGATAGTAGTCGTTTAATAGTGGATGTTTCTTACTTACAACGTTCCGATTAACCTAGCTTTACATATAACCGTAGGTGCTCACTTTAAGCCTGCCAACCTATATCCTCATTTGTTAGATATCCCGCAGTTCCTATACACTACTCGTACTTTCCGGTGTTTGACACTGCGTTCGCAGCATACGCCTTTCGAGCGTATTAAAATCTAGACCCGTACATTCGCAAGTTCGTCAGTCCAGTTGGACATTCTCACCATAGATATTTTGTAGCATCCCGACCTATCACAAACCATATTCTAGATAAGCAACTTAGGTTCATTTCAGCCGACTTTACCTAGCTTCATACACATTTTGACTACTATCATTATGTGCATGTAGGAGGATCAGATAACTCGTTTCAGCTCAACATGACGGCTTTCATTCCGAGTTTTAATTAATCAGTTGTCATTGCTTATTAGCAATTCTCCTATTTCGCGCTTTGGCACTTATAAGGAAACGTTTCGCGCAGTACATTAGTTCACAACGTATTTAATATCCACCAGAACAATAAAGCAGGAAACGAATGACTTTTACCTAGATTTGTTAAGAACGAGGAATGAGACAGTAATAGATTTTTTGGATATAGTTAAAGTGAATCATTATCAAAAGGAGTAATCTAATGTTCACTGTTTATAGCGATACCATTCAATTTAAAGGGACTCATTATGAGTTTGGATATATGCAAGGAGAAACATTAAAAGAGTCTCCTATTTTACCAAATCGAGCAAAGCAATGGACTTCGAGAAGAACACGTCATTTTGCTACCGACCAAGAAAAGGCACTAACTCTACTGTCAAAATATATACCCGAAGTTATAGAAGAAATACATGGATTAGCAAATGCTTTACAATGGAGCATTGATGACGCAATAAGAGAATTTGGCGGGTATTATTTGGAGTACGGAAAAAGCGGATGCTCTATCTTAACCAGCCCGACTACCTTATACGGAATTACGACAGTCATCCTGGTTCTTACGAAGGAAGATTCACTCTTTATCAACCAACCGATGGTGGATACGCAGTTATTGGTCCTTCTATGCAAATAACCGGAAGAATTGATGGTATGAACGAAAAGGGTCTTGCTATGGGGTATAACTTTATCAATCGTATCCATTCGGGAGATGGATTTATTTGCAACATGATTGGGCGAATGATACTAGAGACATGTTCCAATGTAGAGGATGCTATTAATCTACTGAAAGAAATCCCGCATCGAACGTCATTCAGTTATGTATTGCTCGACCCAAAAGGTGATTCTTATGTAGTAGAAGCATCTCCCCGCTCCGTAATAGCTAGAAAATCAAACACCAGCACGAATCATTTCGAAATGCTTCTAGAGGAAAATCGTTATCGGATGGACGATTCGAAACGAAGACAACAAATTATGGAGAAACAACAAAAATTAGGTGTTTACGAGGCTTTTTCTTTATTAAATAACAAAGATGAACAAGTTTTTTCTGAAAAGTACGATGCTTCATCAGGAACCTTACACACTTCTGCTTACATTCCAAAAGAAAAAAAGGTTTGGTTCGCAATCGGTCCAAACCGTAACCCAGTCATTTTTGATTTCGAGAAGTTTCTAGGTGGAGAAAAAAATAATATCAAAAAAATAAAAGGGGAACTAAATTTTAATGTCCCCTTCCTGAATATGAATTTATAATAATTCGTACCCATTATTAAAGTAATAAATCTATAATAAAAGAAGGCGTTATTAATGTCTTCTTTTTTTGTCGTAGCTTCAATGCTCTTGCTATCAACAATAAGGACAAATAATTATCTAAGTATTTAGTGACACACCCTTAAATCTCCGAATTCATTCCTTTTAACAAAAAAAAGGCTAGAAAAAGTCTTTTTTTATTTCAAAAAAAAGCGTGTGAGCCTTTAACTATTTTTCAAAACGTTATTTAACGAACGCAACCTTTAGCTTAATAACGCTAACCTTCAATTTTTTTAATGTGCTATAGTATAAACTGGATGGATATGCACAATTTGGAGATGGATATTCACTTGATTAATATAGAAAAGTAAAAAAACAGACAGATAAGTGGTACAGAGTTAAGTCTGAGCAAGGAGAAGTTGAAAATGAAAAGGACTCCTATAAAGGATAAATTTTATAGAGGAATTATTGCTATTTCAGCTCTATATTTATTAATTAGGATCTTTATGACAATATTGACTACAAAGTATGATATTGTCCTATATTCAAAGGCTTTAAATATCAATTTGACTCACTTTGCCTGGTTTATGGATATTGGCATCTCACTTTCAGCCTCATTTGCTCTATTCTTTTATTGCAAGTCGACAATCCCTTCATTTTTTTATTTTCTTATAATGTTGATATCCATAGTTAAATTGTTTCCTCTATTTGCATTTTCAAGTGATTATTCGTCTATAGATAATAGTATGACTAATAGTAATTACATCATATCGAAGCATCAATCTGATGGGGTAAACGATGGAAATAGGTACCTCTCTGTCTTCGTCTATAAAAACACAGAATTCCCTTTACTTTTCAAAAGGCAGGGAAGATACTCCAAATTTGTTCTTTCTTCGAGTGAAACTTTTATAAATTTTTCTAATAATAACTATTCTATTAGTAAAGATGGTAATTTTTTATCCTATGGAGATTTTAATATTCCTTTAAAATAATTTAGATTTAACCCATTCTATATTAATGGATATACGCGGTAACAATATTAAAACAAGGTGGAATATATGTCATACGAATCTAAGATCAAGCAAATAATTAAAGATACGCAGAGTAAAGTTCCTGAAAAGCGTTACAAAGCTTTAGACTCTTTGAATAAATTAAAAGATAACGAGGAAATAGGTCTGGATTTTGGTATTTTTGAAGATATTATAAAAGCTGCTTCATTCAACTTTGAGTCCACTAATGAAGAGTGGGATGACCCAAGCTTCCAGCTTATTGATTTTGTATGTGATTACCAAACCACTGAAGTATCAGATGCAATTGCTCGTTATTATCAAGGTTTTAGTCGTGAAGCAAAAATCCGGGCGTTGTATTATTTGTGTTCTTTTGAGGAAGAAAACAATCTATCAGCTATTATGGACATTTTTGAACAAAACTTACCTTCTAAAAATGCAATTATCGTAACGGAACCTTTATACGATCATCCTAGATGGATTCAAAGGATCGTAGAGAAATTCTACATATATCTCTCAGACGAATCGTATAAATATCAGTTTTATGACCTGCTATTGTATTGTTATGAGAACGAATTAATAAAAAATTTTCACCCGGATTTCGTATATCCGTTACTGCTCGAAGACTACGAAAAATGTAAGGAGAACTATAAATCTTATCACGATTCTTACAGCATTAAAAAGGTCTATATTGATTGGAAAGATAATTATATAGACCTCCGTTTAGAAATTGAGTACTTATTAATGAATATGACCTACCATTATAACGAAAAGGTTCAAGAAGTATTTGATGAAGTTCTTACGTTTAAGGATCCGATATTACAAACAAGAGCTTTTATTTCAACAATGGAATTTAAAGGAGTTTGTGATAAGAACCTTCTCAACGAGCTATCAAAAAATATTGAATCCACTCAACTTATTTATTATGGGTTGCACCGATTGCGTAAAACCCATTTATTCTTGACCGGTGAGAATAAACAACCTTATTTTGCTCGTTCTTATCTATTTGATTATTTAATGGAGTACGATGAGTATCAAGGAGTCCCATTCGAGGTGAAAATTGAAGATCATCTTGACATCGAAAATGATTATGGGCAGCCAATCCGTTACTATCTCTCCTCATTCATAGGAATAGATGAGAAAACATATTATGGTTGGGTTGGGGCCTTTCCGCTTGAGGTTAAGGACAGTATAGATATATGGGAAGGAACCTATACGGAATTAGAAGAATTCATACCTTCCGAGATAGAGGAATATAAAAACAAATTTATCAAAAAGAGAGAAATAAATAAAGAACAGCACCAGAGTGAAGTATATTTTGAAGACACGTCTGTTTTTAATAAAGGATGGTTGCCAACCTATTTAGTTCTAGCTGCAATGTGGTCCTTTCATTTTATTTCCTCTATCTCATATGGGTTAATACCTCTCTCAGCTATGACAGCTTATGTCCTGTTTGTAACAGTACGTTGGATTCTAGAGAGAAAATCTTTTATAAAAATCCAAGGAAGCAACTTGCAAATTCAGTACAAATCACAAGTTGAAAATATTGAGTTGCATCAGATTAAAAAAGTCTCTCTGCGTAAAAATGGCCGAAAACGCATTGCGGAAATATATGATAAAAATAATAATTTGCTAATTTCCTTTCCTACCAGGGTATTTGATTATGATACATTCATTGAGTGTGTTGAAGAACTTACTGACCATCTTAAAGAGCCGCCGTTTCTTGAAAATGAACAATAATATATTATTTAAGAATGAACAATGATCCCTATATATTAAGCTATGTTAAATAATATGGTTCTTACGTCTTTTTGGTGGATAGTATTATCCCTAAGCTATCATCTCATCTTCAGCGAAAAAAAGTTATGTTACTATTCTTTTACAAGCTGAAACGCAAACGATTTAATAAAACCTTTATCCCTGCACGTCCGTACATCATTCTTTTGATATTTTTCAACTTGTTTATGGTTCCTTCTGTTTTGCCATTTGACCAAGGTAAGGTTATCGCATAATAAACAGCCTTACAACAACCTCTTACGCCGTTAATAAATGTTTGAAAGTGAGGAAAAGAGGACTGTTTGTGCTCGATTAACCACTTTCTAAGACCTGATGAGTGTTTTTCTTCAAATAGCCGCCTGAAAGATTGAATGAATGTGCAGATTTTCATTAACGATGGAAATGAATCTAAAAGTTTGGGATGCACGGATTTCAATGCTTTCTTATGGTTTTGAACGTCTTTATCCCACAGAATCCGTATGATTGTCTGGAGAAGATTCAATGTTTGCGGCTTCTTACTTCGACTATCACGGCGTTCGTCCGCAATCATGTAATTTAGCGTGTTACGATGTCCATCAAATCCTGCCTTCCTACAGGCAGCTTCAATGTCATCGCTCTTTGATCCACCTGCTATCATGATTCGAATAAGGGGGAGATATCGATCATACACAGAAGTTCGTTTAAAGGAAGGTTTCGAGGTCACCGCTAAATCAGTATAGACCGTGTTACGGGAAATACCCAGCTGCTTTGCGATGACTGTAATGCTCTTACCTCCTTTCCGAAGGCGATGGACATGTTGAATTCTTTTCCAAATCTTTTCCTCGTGTTCTTCTAGAGGGACACTCCTTTGACTGGACTGGTTCTTCTTTTTTGATTCGGTATAAAATCGCGTCATGGCTTATCGGAATATGCATCTCCCTGCAGACCTTCTCTGCAGTTAAACAATTGTTTGAATATCCAATCTTGCGAATCAGCTTTTCCAGTCTATCCGTTTTTCTGCTTGACGCACTTAACCAATTCAAGCGTTCTGTGAAAATTTTAGTTTTACATTCAGGGTTCACACAATACCATTTTTGCAGAAGAATAGTCAGGTGAACCGAATGGCCTGAAACTGGAAGATCATCTACGCTCCTGGCATAACGGCTATGACGGCTGGATGATAAGCGCTTACATTTCGGGCACTGTGCATGTGTTGAACAGATTTTTAGAACGGCAAACAGTTTCTCAGACTCCATCAAAGTATGAATAACTTTAACATTTTCATCAAATGTAAATAGCTCTTCAATTCCCGAAAGATTCATACTACGCACCGCCTTTAGAGTATTACTATTCTATACCCGAAAAACAGTTATAAATGCTTCCACCAATTTTGCGTAAGAACCAAACCTTTTCACACCAGACCGTCAATATTTACTTTTTACTTTTAATTTTTTAGAGATTCATCATGTTTGGTGCCAGTTGAACCCGCTTGTTTTACTTTACCGGGCTTTCCTTACTTTTTTTATTTTTTAGCTCTGTTAAACGGCGCTGTTGATTTTTTAGCACGCTATGATAAGCGGAAAAACGTATCTCCAAGCTCATTTTAATTTGTACCTACTGATAAAATATTTCAAGGACGCAGATATGACACCACTTACCACGGAAGCATATTTTCATTTCTTTGTTGAGGTTTTGTTAGAATAATGTTTTTATTTTTTCTCTTATATTGTTTATAACTTTTTGTCCTGTGTTTACCTCTGTAAGAGTAATATCCCACATCACAGCATTTGTAATTGGATTGGGGTCCTTGTTAATTATTTTTATGGTAAGGTCATTTACGCCATCTAAAGGGATTTGAAAATCCTCCTCGCCGGTGAATGATAATCCTAACGAATAAATAACTGTTCCGCCACTGATGAATTCTATGTCACTACCTTCTGTGCTTGCAGCTTTAATTACATCGTCCGGTATGGCGACATAGCCTGTTATGTTTTTATATTTGCCATCTAAGTGATACGTGAATTCATTGTTTTTCGTATTATTTCTACTATACAGATTTATTTGAGGCCTAACCTCTTTCCGGTTTGCTTTAAAGCTGGACAAGCTTTCATCCCACTGTACAGACCCATCTTTTAAAATCAGTTCATTCAGAGCTAGGGTTTTCCCTCCCCCTTTTTCTAGATAATTATTGATACCGCCAATAATTATAATAGTGCCAAGGGCAAATACAATAGCTATTAAGATTATTTTGCAAATCCCTTTTGGTTTATCTCGGTCACCGGTGACTATTCGCTGTGCTGCAAATCCTGCCACAGCACCTAATGAATTAATTATGATATCGCCAATATCAAAAGCTCCCAAACCAGAAAACATTTGTAGGGTTTCTAGTATTGTTATAGACAAAATAAAAAAGCTTATAAAGCGTCTAAAGCTACATCGAAACAGGAGTGGAATGATAATCCCAAAAGGTATAAAGGCTACAAAATTTCCAACCTCAAAAAACCAAATTTGAAAGTTTTTACCCATTGGATAATTGCAATGGAATTATTTCAGGTATTAAATTAAATCGCATGCCAGAGTGTTGCCCCAGAGAACCTCTATTGAAACCAAGAAACAAGAAATAGAGGGTCAAAGCTGTATATAATGTTAACAATACAATCGTTATTTTTCGCAACTTTCCTTGATACATTATTACAATCCTTTCTTTTCTGGATAGTGAGTCACGCCTTCAGAGAACTCGAAGCTTTAGAGGAACTTGAATATTCCCCTAACGCTACAATCCATAATAACCCTCTCGTACTCGCACATTTTCCAATTATACCATTAATAAACAGTTTTGATTGTGGAGTTTCAGTTTTTTATCAACTCTATTTTACTAATTCTTGTTGAGTTAACCTGCCGCGTTAGTTGAAGAAAATCAACAACATACATTAACAGAGCCTATTTTTTAAGTATTTCGATTTCTAAGCAACCTTTTTCTCTAAAATCCATTTTACTAATTGATTCCGATTGTACAATTGAACATTATTGGTTGTAGTAAGCTTCTTGGCAGCTTCCGTATAATAGCTGTTTGTGACTACCTAAGCTTCTGTCCCTTTATAGTGAGGAACTGCAGATACGACCTCTTGTGTATCTTTTCGCCTGAACTACAATAGTTTTACCACCTGGACTCCTACGAATTAAATCCGCACCAAAACCACCAGTAGCATTAGTTAACTTAACCTTATAACCTTTTTGAGTAAACAGTAGTTCAAGGTATTGCTCAAACTGGGTCCCTGTCACTTTATCTATTTGATGAATACCTGCTCTTTTAAGTCTCCTTCGACAAAGAACGGCCCTCATAATATTATAAAAAATCATGCCCAGTACCAAAAAGAAAAAGGTTGTTACAGCCAGGGTGATATTGCTCGTTTTGAATAATATCCAAACACTAAATAAAACTATAGCTCCCCAAATTAAATCATCTAATGCTTTTTTCTGTTTCCTTTTCACAATAGTCCTCCGGTTTATATGGAATTATTCTATTTTGTATATTCGGTCCGTTTCTTCTTTATCATCAGCTAACGACAATCTAATTGGCAGGAACAAATATCCTTTTGCCGAATCTCCTTATAAAAAGGGGGATAAGATAAAATGAGACCTGGAGAATTATTTGAACAAATGAAAGAAGCTGTTGGTGATGATAAAGGAAACTTTGCCTTCGTAATTAGTGCAGCAAATAGCCATGAGCAGCTAGAAATCATTAAAACTGCAAAGTGGTTAGAAGAAGAATTGTATATAAGACTCAAAAAGTGTGAAGTTCAAAAAGCAATGATAACAGAAGGAGTATTCCTCGCAGGAAGAATATTAAATTTATAATTTCAGCCTTTTGATGGTGTTTTTTATTGAAACAAATCAACCCTTTATTATCCCATTAGCCATCCATGGAGCGCAAAAATCGGCGCTTCACCACAAAGAATGAAAATGTATTGAATCTGTCCATACTGTTTCTAAGGCTGGGAGAGGAAGGTCGATCAACTATGGTGCCTTAGAGCCCATCCGTTAGTCTGACTCCAACGACCACAGTGTACCATCGACTGTCGCACCCTTGAGGGCAGCACTTATGGGAGATTAAACCTTTTTATGGCTGTTGCGCCAGATTTACCTGATCTTATTATAAGTAAACGATATTACCATCCGATTTACCAGCCAACCCCTATTCAATCCTTCAAGTGACTAGCAATCTTGACTATTAAGAATTGCCTGGTATATAAACATACAGCAGGAGGCCTGTTACGGGAAAAATGAAAAAAGTTTGTGCTATACTTAACATACGATTAAACAGAAAGAGAGGAATTTTATGATAGAAAAGAAAAAACAAAAGTCCAAGAAACTAAAGCTGTTCCTGAGAGGATTAATGGTGATTATTGGCGGGTTTATTGCTGCGTATGGGCTGGAAACCGTCTTAATTCCAAATAGCGTATCCGATGGTGGCATTACTGGTTTAAGCATCGTTGGTTCGGAACTTTTTGACCTTCCATTGGGGGTGCTGATTGCGTTGCTGAATCTCCCGTTTATCTGGCTGGGGTATAAACAAATTGGAAAAAGCTTTGCGATTTTTTCCGTTATTGGGATCGTTTCGCTTGCTATTGGGACAAGTATGTTGCACCACACACCTGCGATTATTGAAGGAGATACATTGTTAATCACCGTTGTTGGCGGGATTATCCTTGGTTTGGGGATGGGTTTGGCCTTGCGTAATGGCGGTGCGTTGGATGGAATTGATATGCTGGCTGTGCTACTCGCCCGCAAATTGCCGTTTGGGACAAGCGACTTCATACTGTTCCTGAATGTATTTGTCTTTATTGTCGTTTCATTTGTTTTTGGTCTGCAAGGAGCTATACTTTCAGCCATTGCTTACTACATAGCTTCCAAAGTCATACATATTGTTGAAGAAGGTTTGAGCGGCTCGAAAATGTTTCAAATTATCTCTTCAGAACCTTATGCAATGGTCGAGACGATTCGTGACCGATTAGGCCGCAGTGCCACCTATAAAGAAGCATATGGCGGTTTTACGCACGAAAAATTCCAGGAAATCACCTGTGTGATTAACCGTTTGGAAGAAACCAAACTAAAGGAAATCATTAATGAAGTTGACCCTAAAGCGTTCGTGACTGTCTATGACGTCGCCGAAGTGAAGGGCGGCAACTTCAGGAAGAATAATATCCATTAAAGATATAAGTTAAAGAGGCCTGAAGCCTTTTTTTTACCATTTTTATTTAACTCCTATAGTGAGTGGAACCTGTATAAATACATCCCTTTGAAAATCTATAAGGATTGTAAAAATCACAACCCTGTATAACGGGGCTATTGATAGGAATTATCACGTACGAAAAAAGAGACGATAACTCTTTGGAGCAAACCTCTCCGACCCACAATTCCTAAATCCCGTAGTCCCTGTTTATCCTGTAATACGTATACAACATTCGATGCATCGCCATCATAGAAGTATACCCAACACGTTAGTTCTTTCTTAAATTCAACCGGAATACTTGCCTAGTTCCCCTTCCTTATGTCGTCCGCTGATATGGCTGTAACATCTACTTTCCAGTCTTTATATGAAAAATGTGGATGCTGTTTCTCCATATAGTGTCTAAATACTTTAATCACGCTCATGTTCTTGCTCGCTCCCCTTGTAGATTGATAAAAATGAAAAAAGGAGAAGATAAATCATCGTCACTGGATGATTTATCTTCTCCCCGCTTTTCTTTCATTAATTTTACTAACTGTATCTGCTGGATAACCAAATTTTAAAATAGCAGTCAGGTTATCACAGCATTTTGTCCCGCTCCAGATAAACATTAACTGAGATGATTCATTGGTGCTTGAATCCACACGATTCTCATTGTCTTACCTTACTCTGTCTGAACAAGGTACAAGCTCTGACTTCTTGTTGGCCACAAGCTCCAACTGTAACACGAGCAAATTCCATAGGATAGACAGCACCAACCCTATCTGTTGAATGGATGTATTTTTCTTACATTTGGCTATATGAAAATTCAGCGATGAAACTGTAGAATTAGCTTAATGCTTTGACTAAAGCTTCTCCAAATTCTTTAGCGCCATCGGGACCATCACCAGTGATAATATCATCATAAGCAATAACATGTTTTTCAACATATGTTACGTTATTCGCTTTTAATTGGTCTTTTTGTACATCTACTGGATAGCAAGTTGCTTCTCTTCCAGTAAGTAAACCCGTTTTAGCTACAGTAACCGCACCTGCACAAATTCCTGTTACAAGAACTTTATCAGTATACGCTTGTTTCAAGTAGTCTTGTAATTCTTGATTTCCCCATAGATGATCGTTTGTACCAGATCCGCCAATAACAGATACAACATCATAGTCAGTAGCAGAAACGTCTGAGAAAATGACCTCAGCAGTTGCTTTACCTTCATAATCACCTATGATTTCACCGGTTTTTGTACTTGCAATTGTCACATCAATTCCGTTGCTTTCCAATTCCGCCTTTGGTTGAAATAATTCGTCTTCATTGAAACGTTCTGGTGGTATAATTAAAAGTGCTTTTTTACTCATTAGTAGTTCCTCCTTATTAATAAAAAAGATTCGCCGGTAAGACGACTATTTCATTCTACTGCTTGTTTTCTTCACTGTGAAGAATGCACTTTTTTGTAAGGAGGTTACCGACAGGTTACAATTGATACAAATAAGGAGGGAAGAATTTATGCCAGATACATTCAGAGATGAAGTTAAAGAAAAGATCATAAATGGTGATTATAATTGTGAAAAAGAACTTACCTTATCAATTATAAGCGGTAAATGGAAAATTGTTATTTTATGGCATTTAGGAGTAGAAGGACCACATCGATTCAGTGATCTCCAAAGGCTTTTTCCAAAAATATCTCATAAAATTTTAACAAATCAATTAAGAGAACTGATGGAAGATGGAATAGTTCATCGCGAGGTTTATCCAGAGGTTCCGCCGAAAGTGGAATATTCCATGACAGAATTGGGGATGACTTTACTTCCTATCGTGGAAATGATGTATGATTGGGGAAAAAATCGGATAGCAGAAATCATAAAAGAAATGGATATCTCGGAATTAAACAATTAAGCATAAGCTTACATTTACATTGTCGCTTTACAAAACCTATTAGAAAAGAAGCACCTTCACTTAACTGTAAGGAAGGTGCTTCTTTTCTGCCCATCATTAAAAATTAAAATGTTCGAAGGGTCCAGCACGACTAAACCAAGGCATTTTTACCCCATTATGTAAGATCATTAAATGTTCAACAATTTTCATAAATTTTAGTCTATAAAAGAAGCATCGGAGACATTATCACTTTAACATGAATAGACATTTAAAACACGTATCTAAAAAAGATGAACTATTTCAAAGGAAAGTCCGTTTTAATACCTGTAATACCCTAGAACAAGATCATTGGCAGTATCATCTTCACATGATTTTTGCCTATATTTATATTTGTTGAGCATATTACGTGAGAAATAGAACATGCTGAAGTAAAGTAATTAATACAGAGGAGATCAGATTATGGAACAATAATACATATTCGTATATTTGTACTTCTGATTTCTCAATTTTAAGGAGGTTTTTACGCATGGGCAAAAAAATCGCTACACTTATAACAAACTTATTTGAAGATGTTGAGTACACCGAACCAGCACAAGCCTTTAAAGAAGCTGGTCATGAAGTGATCACGATTGACAAACAGTCAGGCAACGAAGTTACCGGTAAAAAAGGCACATCCGTAAAAATTGATAAAGCCATTGATGAAGTCAATCCTGCAGACTTTGATGCTTTGCTCATTCCTGGTGGATTCTCTCCTGACTTATTGCGTGAAGATGATCGTTTTGGTGAATTTGCAAAAGCATTTATTCAAGATGAGAAGCCTATTTTCGCCATTTGTCATGGACCACAAGTGTTAATCGATACAGATCTTTTAAAAGGTGTCGACATCACTGGTTATAAATCCATTCGCAACGATTTGAAAAATGCTGGAGCAAACTATATAGATGAAGAAGTTATCATCAGCAAAAATATTGTAACAAGTCGCGAACCAAAAGATATTCCCGCATTTAATCGTGAATCACTAAAACTTTTGGTTAAATAAACGTAATGATGTAAACCCTTACGTGTAAAAACAAGGAGGATATTAATTTGTCACTCAAAGGAAAAAAAGTCGTTATTTTAGGAGGCACATCTGGTATTGGTTTAGCTGCTGCCAAGGCGTTTCTGGATGAATCCGCTCAAATCATTATTGCCAGCCGTTCTGTTTCAAAATTATCTGACGCAAAAGCAATGCTTGGCGGTAACGCAGAAGGTTATGAAATCGACTTTCGTAATGAGGAAAAGGTTTCTGACTTTTTTAAACAGGTTGGAAATTTTGACCATCTAATTGTTACTGCAGGAGAAGGCGCAATGGGTCACTTTAGCGAGCTGCCTGTTGCAGACGTAAGAGAAGCTTTCGATAGCAAGTTCTGGGGCCAGTATATTTCGGTCCATGCCGCTCTTCCATACTTGAATAATGAAAGCTCCATTACATTAACTTCTGGTGTATACGGGAAACGCCCTCCTAAAGGTGCAACGACACTCGCTTCCATCAATTCAGCAATCGATGGATTAGTACGAGGCCTTTCAGTAGATTTGGCACCTATTAGAGTAAATGTGGTATCACCTGGTATCGTTGATACTCCTCTTTACGGCGGAATGCCAAAAGATCAACGACAAGATATGTATAATGGCATTGCCCAGGAATTACCTGTTGGGCGTGTTGCCCAGCCTGAAGATATAGCGGAAACCTATGTTTATTTAGCGAAAAATGGTTTTACAACTGGTACATCGGTACTTATCGATGGTGGAGCTCATTTAATCTAATCCCGCAATTTCAAATTCGACCGATTAATTGATTAGAATAGAAAGGAAAGGATGTGGTTCCTCATGAATACAATGAAGGCGGTAGGATTAACTCGTTACCTTCCAATTGACAATCCCCAAAGCCTGGTGGACATAGTTGTAGAAAAGCCAAAAGCAACGGGCCGTGACATTTTGGTCAAAGTTGCGGCCATATCGGTCAATCCTGTTGATACAAAGGTACGGGCTCCTAAGGAAAAAGTTGAGGAAGTTCCTAAAATTTTAGGTTGGGATGTTGCAGGAGTCGTCGAAGAGACAGGACCGGACTGTACATTGTTTCGTCCGGGAGATGAAGTTTTTTATGCTGGCAGTATTGCACGACAAGGCGGAAACAGTGAATACCATCTGGTCGATGAACGAATCGTTGGCCGCAAACCTGTTTCCTTAAGTTTTGTGGAAGCCGCAGCTCTTCCCCTAACCTCCATTACTGCTTGGGAAGCGTTATTTACCAGAATGTCTATTTCCCAAGATCCGGGCCTTAACAAAGGAAAGGCTCTGCTGATCATTGGTGCAGCGGGCGGTGTAGGTTCCATTGCCACTCAGCTTGCAAAACAAGCGGGGCTAACTGTAATCGGGACTGCTTCCCGACCGGAAACTGTTAGCTGGGTTAAATCAATGGGCGCAGACTATACCATTAATCACCATGAACCGCTCCTTCCACAACTTCAAGCAATTGGATTTACGAACGTTCCGTATATTTTTTGCCTGAATGCTTTGGAAAAACACTGGGCCGGTATTAGCGAAGCTATTTCTCCGCAGGGAGTTGTGTGCGCAATTGATGATCCTGCCTCTCCGCTGGACCTCAAATTGCTTAAGCAAAAAAGCGTTACCTTCGTATGGGAGTTTATGTTTACTCGCGCTATTTACGAAACAGATGATATGATCGAGCAGCATCTATTGCTTAATCGAATTGCTGATGATGTGGACCATCAAAAATTAAAGACAACACTTGCCGAAGTCCTTGGACCAATCTCAGCAGAAAATCTCCGTCAAGCCCACAAATTTTTGGAGAGCAATAGGTCGATTGGTAAAATTGTACTAGAAGGATTTGTTTAAAAACCTGTTTGCAGAGAGTTTAAAAACAATGAGGTTTCCCGATAAATCGGTGATTCGATAATTGCATTAGGATATAAATATTAGCCGGCTGCTGATTGCAGCCGGCTTTAATTACACACTTATGAACTGGTTCACCGCTTTTATTTAAAATGAGGTTTTATCCATTCTGGTATTTTTTTATTCAACAGAAATTGGGAACTCTCATTTTGGCCGTCTCCAAACTCTCACTTCAATTAATAAAAATGATCATTCCTAATACAACAATTAATAAAGAAAGTAAATAGGCCAAGTCTTTTATTCCTGCTTCAGTGATTTGATAATACGTTCTATCCCTTGCACCCGTAAATCCACGAACCTCCATTGCAATAGCAATTCGTTCTGATTTTCTTATTCCTTGAGTAAAAAGTGGTAATGAGTACCTCATAAAAGCTTTCCAGCTATTTTTTTGCTTGTAGCCTCTCACTTTATGAGCAATTTTCATCTGGTTAAATTCCGATTGGAACAGCGGGATAAAACGAAACCCTGCTAATAGCCCATATGCCCATTTAGGCGATAGTTTGCATTGATGGATGAAACTCATAATAAGTAACGTCAAGTCTGTTGTTGAGGTAAATAACAATCCAAACGTTACAAACCCTAACATCCTTAAAGCAATTGCTAAGCCATGATTCATACTTTCCACAGTAATATGGAACCAGGCCCATTTCCAGATGGTTTGCTCCCCTTCTCCAAAGGCGGCCATCATCCAAAATACCAGAATAAAAAATCCCAAGTACGGCAGCAGTCTTTTTAACAGGTACGCCATTCTCCATCCACCTATAAAAATTCCAATGAATACCCCAAGTGCCCAAATCCCAAAAGTCACTTTTGGATTAGTTGTTGTCATTAACAGAAACATAACGAACAAATGAGAGAGTAATTTAATAGATGGGTTTAAGGAAGCGAGGAGGGAATCGTTTGATTTCATACAAAAACCCGCTCCCCTCTTGAATGCATCAACTGGTAATGCAGCGGCGCAATAATCTCCGTTTCCTGTAAAATATCATGATTGGAAAATAACCCGTATGGTGTCCCTTGATAGCAGACACTTCCTTTATTTAAGAGAATGACTTGATTGGAACAAGCATCTACTAAATCCATATCGTGAGTTACCATTACAATAGTTGTTCCCTGTTCCTGTCTCTCCTTTAATCGCTTAATAAGTTCCTTCGCCGATTTTTCATCCTGACCGAACGTTGGTTCATCAAGCAATAATAAAGGTTGATCAAACAATAACATGGTCGCAACACTTAACCGCCGTTTTTGTCCTGTGCTTAAGGTAAAAGGGTGAGAATTGTGATAAGCTTCCAGCCCAAACTCTTGTAACAGTTGAATGGTTTTGGCATGAATCTGCTCTTCTTGCCAATTTCTTTGTCTGCCGCCAAAAGCAATTTCCTCAAATACTGTATCTGTTATAAATTGAAGCTCTGGATTTTGAAAGACATAACCTGCTTTTTCATATAATTCCCGATCCGGAATTTTTTTGAGTTCCGTATTTTGAAAAATAATTTTCCCGCTTTTTATTGCCTCTAAGCGTATCAGACTTTTTAAGAAAGTGCTTTTTCCACTTCCATTCGCTCCAACTATGGACACCCACTCACCTTGATGGATATCTATATTAATGTTCCCCACAATGATCTTTTTTCCATAGCCAACTTCTGCGTTTTCTGTTCGGATTAAAGAATTTTCATTCCTTCTTTCTTGAGGCTTAGTTATGAGCCTTTTTGACAATTTTATAGATAGAGGGTGTGAAGCATTTTCCACAACATCCCCCCACTTGTACGGGAATAGTTTAGGACGCCAAATACCTGCTTCTGCCATTTCATGATTGTAATTAAGCAGAATCTCTTCTGGCTTTCCATCCGCTATAATGCTTCCGCCCTCATTTATCATAATGACCCGATCCATCCAGTCAATACAGCCATCTAGAACGTGTTCGACAAATACCATCGTTTGGTTATTCATTTGTGATATTTGTTTTAATAAATCAAATATCTCCATCCTTCCTGCTGGATCCAGCTGGGCTGTTGGTTCATCAAAAAACAACACTTCGGGATCTAATGCTAATAAACAGGCTAATGCCAATCGTTGTTTCATTCCACCTGAGAGTGTTTCAATGGGTGTCTTCCTATCAACCTCTAATCCTGCCTTTCCCATCAAATCGGAAATAATGGGGTCCATTTCGTTTCGGGGAATCGAGCGATTTTCGAGACTAAAAGCAATTTCTTCATCCACACGAAGCATACAAAACTGAGAATCAGGCTCTTGAAACATCACACCGATATGATTCCTGCGAAACACATCGCCACTTACTTCTGCCTCCACATGCTCAGGAATGATGCCTGCAAGAGCGGAAATCAAGGTCGATTTCCCGCTCCCGCTAGGTCCCAGTATTAATACTTTCTCTCCTTTATTGATGGACAACGTAATATCCCGAAGAACCTTTTCAGATCTCTGATAGAAACGAACAGAAAGATTCCTACAGCCCAGAAATATTTCCATGAATGTCATCCTTTTTTCGTTTTTCCTTCATCAATTTATACGATTCTAAAACACCTGTTTTGGCCAGTGCATCCACTACTGCTTTCGCTAACCAGCCCCCTAGAATGATTCCGCTAATGATATGAATTCCTAACGTCGTAAGAAATACTCCTGTCGTGTAAAATCCAAAACCATTCGCCAAAAGGTTATAGACCATCCCAATTATCGCAGCCAGAGCACCAGACAGCATCAAGGTAAAAAGGTTATAGCGCTTGTATCTAAACAGGGCGAATGCGATTTCGGATCCAATCCCCTGAAAGACTCCTACCAACAAGGCAGAAAGCCCAAAATGACTTCCCGTTAATAATTCAACAGCAGCTGCCGCCACTTCTGCAATAAACGCTGCACCTGGTTTACGGATAATGTACGCAACAATTGGACTAGCGATCACCCAAATTCCAAACATAAAACCGGCACCGACGGGTCCCACTAGAGCGGAAATCGGAATCCAAAGAGTCGACCATCCTAAATAAATAACACCGCAAGCAACAGAAAGAATAACTGTAAGAACTATCTCCTTCATCTTCCAATTCATCTTTTTACCGCCTCCATTTTCACTGGCCATTCCTCAAGTTTATAAGCCATATCCCAAAACATATATTCAAGCTGGCAACTTGTTAAGAAATGTTCTTTCATCTTTGCTTTTTCTTTTTCTGTTGCTTCCATTGCCCATTCATCTATCCGGGCACAAAATTTGGCTGTAATCGAATCTGTCCGATTACCATAAAAATGAATCCATTCATAAAATGGATGAGAGCGGTCTGGGTTACCCTCATTTAACAATCTCTTTCCAATTTCCCAATATGTCCATGGACATGGCAATAAAACAGCCAGCATTTCCCCTAATGTTCCTTCATGGGCCACTGTAAGCATATGACGTATGTAATGTAGGGCAGATGGTGATAATGGAAATCCCTGCAGTTCCTCATATGGAACACCAGCTACCTGACAAAAGTTATTATGCGGATGGGTTTCGCTATGTAAGATAAATGATATTTGCTTATTAAACATCTCCATATCTTCACGGTTCTCACACTTTGATACTGCAATGCCATAGATTCTAATAAAGGAATTCAAATATTCATAGTCTTGTTTGACATAATGGATTAGTTGTTCCTTTCTTAACTCTCCATTGGCAATTCCTCGTACAAAAGGATGTTCAAAGATTGCATTGAAGATTGGATTTGCCTCTTTCCTCAACTCCGCTGAAAAACTCATAAATTGTTCCCCCTTTTTGGTTATAATGGGAAGACTTTAAATGGAGCGATTCTCTGCTAAAAACGAAAAAACCGCTCCAAAAATGGAGCGGCAGAATAATTGTAAATATACCCGTGCGCGAACTCCACTTTCCTACGCTAGTACAAACTAGATCAGGTTCAAAGGGTCCAGAGCAACTCTGTCTCAGCCAAAAAATGGCTCCCCTAGTGGTCTTCCTATAAAATTAATACTTACATTACACCCGCCATTTCATAAAGTCAATCAAATTAATAATTTTTGATTCTTAAGTATCAAAAATAATCCAAACGAATTTTTGGAGTAATGGTGCTTGCTATGGATAAGAAAAAAACCTCCTTTATTTTATGATACGGCACACCCAACTCATTCAAAACTCCTTCAAAACTATACTTGTCCTATAATACCCCTCCTCTTCTATGTGTATTTCACAGCAGAATTAACCTTAGTATTTTTCACTAGCAAATTAGTTTCTCCAATACAAGAAAGGGCGGGGCACAAAACGTTATTAGCGTACCAAAGAGGCTAACGTCATGCAATTCGATAAAAAAGAAACAAACAAAAAACAACTGCCCTCACTGAATAGGCAGTTGTCGTACTCTCTTTCAATATATGTTTCTATAAAGTCTTTCAAATTAATGCTTAATGTTCATATGACTTACCTTGGAATGATTGGCAGGATTAATTGAGTTGGATGCCTCTCATCGTGATATATTTTTTGAGTAGCCAGCTTACTATCTGCATATGTTCCATCTTTGTCTATTCTAAATGAATTTAGGTTTACGTCAAATGCAGGGAAATTGCTGCTCGATATTTCAATACGGATTCTATGTCCCTGTTTGAATAAGTTGCTCGTATTCCCTACTTGGAAGCGATATTCATAAATTTCCCCAGGAATAATTGGACTTGGATCTTCATTTGAATCTCTATAGCTGGCCCTTTGAATTCCTTCTAGTAGATTAATAGCTTTTCCATCTGGATGGACATCTACCAGTTTAACGGTAAAATCAGTATCGTTAGCGGAGGATGATGCATAAATGATCGCCTCAACCGGTCCGGTCACCTCTAAATCTTCTGTAAGTACATTAGATGTGTAAACCATTACATCGTTGCGTCCTTCGATAATTCGCTGATCCTTAGGGCCCATCGGAGTTATGGCAGCATTGCAGCAGCTATGCCCTCCAACACTCGGTACTGGGTCAAGCGGATTATAGACATAAATGTCTGGAATCTCCTGGTTTGGTGTCTGGCGATCCAGCGATCCATCACCATTAACAGAGTTCGCTCTTCCTTTGCTGTGTATATAATAAGGCGTATATTGTGTCCTGGCTAACGGCCATTCATGTTCCTGCCTCCATTTATTTTCACCCATGACGAATATGGATACCGGCGGTTCATCCATAATACCGTTCTCGTTCCCTTTTAACCAGTAGTCATACCAGCGAACCTGAATGTCATCAACGACATTATTGGCTTCTTCCCCGAAATAAATGTCACCGACAAAGTTGGTCCATGGCATATGATACCAAGGTCCAATCACCAATTTTTGATTTTTATTCAATTTGGAGATTCCAGTGTAATTCCTGATGGTTCCTTCTATGAAAATATCATACCATCCCCCAATATGCAGGGAAGGAACATTCAATTGATTGTATTTATCCCCCAAGTGCCATTTTTTCCAATATTCGTCGAATGTCGGATGGGAGAGCCATTCATAATAGAAAGAAGTAATATCAGAGTCAATTAGAGGGTGGTCGGTAAGCGGCAAATGATCGTATTCTTCATTGATGGTCGTATTAATCTTCATTAATTTTCGGGCTGCTTCCGGCTTCCCTTTTCTCATCGCTTGATCCAATGACAAAAAGGCTGACCAGGATTGCAAGAAGGCTAAGTGGGTGGCACCATTTTTATAAGACCAATCTTCATAGTAACCGTCATTGGTAAAAGCCGGGGCAATCGCCGTTAATCCCTCAGGATTTTCGACAGCAGGATGCAATTGGGTGGCTCCTACATAAGAAAAGCCATACATGCCCACCTTCCCGTTTGATCTTGGCAAATCCTTCACAAATTTAATTGTATCCAGTCCGTCCTGGCGCTCATAATGAAAAGGATTAAATTCACCTTCCGAAGCATATTTCCCTCGTGAATCCTGGGTTACTACTATGAAACCTTGTCTGGCATACCACTCTGGATGCAGATAACTCATGAACTCAGAATGTGATTTATCGTAAGGGGAACGCATAAGCAGAACAGGAAATTTACCATCCGCTTTCGGATAATAAATATCTGCCAGTAGAGTAACCCCATCCCGCATAACGATTGGTATATTGGCTTCAATCTCCACTTCATAAATTTCATTTACAGTAATCACTTTCATTCCTCCTCATTTAGATTGAAGTTGCTTTCTTTCCCCGATAATATTCTATAAAGTACCATGCCCTTCCACTTCGACAACAATTTCATCCCCGGGTTGTACCCAAGGTTTCGCTTCCATCCCTAATGCCCCGCCATCTGGAGTACCAGTAAAAACGAAGTCTCTTGAACTCTTGGCCCTAGCTACCCTTTTCTATGAAAATAATAATATTTCGAATACCAAACAGTGCTTTAAGGCAATCATTTGGCAGATACCATAAACGTTCTCCAATGAGTGTCAGGCAACATCACCGCTACATGGTCACCTTTTCGGATTCCTGCTTTATGTAAGGCAGCCGAAAGCCGATCGGTACGTTCTCGAAACTCCTTATACAATCTCTCCATCGATAACAGTTGTTTTTTGCACTGCCCTACGTTACCAGTCCAGTGGGATTAATGCAGAAAACAAATGACTCATCTCCTTCCAGAATTTTATTTGAATATTCAATCTCTTGAGACCGCCATTCTAAATAAACCTCATGCGCAGTACTATGAAAATTTGTTTGTAAAGAAAAAGGGACCGCATAGTTGAATAATCCATGGATGGCGTAATGGCGACGATTGTTCATTCTTAATTATAACAGAAAACGCTTACATTAAAACACTAACTTACTTTTTTTCTTCCTTTTACTAATAAATACCAGCAGTAAAAAGGTTCATCTATATTCTCCTGTTATTAGCGGTATCCTTCTTCAGCTAACTTGAGACGTTAGTTAAAGAACATCTCTCTTAAATTTAACAAAATACCTGCCAAACCTTTTCTCTCAGTTAAATTCAAAAAAATGACGCGTCAACAGGTACGAGTTGTATTTATGTTTAAAATTGGAAACCAGGTATAGATTTTAATATAATTAAAATATAGAAAAAGGAATCCTCTGGAATGTCGTTATTAAAGGAGTAAAGAATGGATATACTAAACCAAATTTGTGAGAAATATGGAGTTAATCGCACTTATCTTGTCGCAATCAATGATGGATTACAAAATTCTATTTTTTCCTATAGAAGAGATGAAAAGGAATATATTCTAAGAATCTCAAATTCCAACAGACGCAGCGTTGAGCAACTGCAAAGTGAATTAACTTTCATTGAAGGTTTGGCTAAAAGCGGGCTTCCTGTTTCTAAACCCGTTTTATCAGCTAATCTTAGGTTAGTTGAAGAAATCAATGAACAAAACTCAACTTTTTTTACTGTTGCTTTTACAAAAGCAAAAGGAAAGCCGATAAATGTAACCGACAGTTCTGTTTGGAATGGGGATTTGTTTTTTCGATGGGGAAAATTTATAGGAAAAATGCATAGCCTTTCAGGGCGTTTTAAAGGGTTACAAAGACCGGAATGGACAGTAGCAAACCCCGATTTATTAAACCTTCTTCCAAAAATTAATACAGATGTTGTGAAAAAGCGATACCTTCAATTGTTAGATAAACTTAGCCACTATCAAAAATCGCCTGACTTATTTGGACTCATCCATAATGATTTTCATCAAGGCAACTTTTTTTTTGATAATGGTGAAATGACTGTCTTCGATTTTGATGATTGTGCCTATAATTGGTTCGCGTATGATCTAGCTGTGTCTTTTTATCACGCTTACTGGCAGGCAACTTCCTTTACTCAAGATAACATCAACTTCAGTGATATTTTTTGGGCTAACTTTTTAAGAGGCTATACTTCAGAACGTACAATGACCAAAGAATTAATCGAACAAGTCCCAATATTTCTGAAAATACGGGAAATATTCTTGTATGTGCTGTTTTTGGAAAAATGGGATTTGGTGCATTTAGAGGATTGGCAAGAATATACGCTTAAAGACTTAAAATATAAAATTGATAATAAAATCCCTTATTCTTACACTAACTTTCAGGAGATATCAATCCAATACTAACTGATTACTCACTATGTTAATACTTGATTTATTGATATTAATTCTCTGTATAAAACAAAAATAAAGGCTCTTTTCTTAAAGATTGTTGTTTTTTAATGAGTTCTGTGAGGCAATCATATTGTTAAATCAGGTTGATTGGAGCGTAAGGTGCGAGACTCCTGCGGGATTAGCGGGAAGGTGAGACCCCGCA
>NZ_MLYQ01000103.1:0-23210 GCF_001866725.1 Bacillus sp. MUM 13 | reverse complement strand
CTCTTACTCATTAAAGGGCGAAAACATAAGAAAATATAGAAGATATTAGGAAATCAACCTGTAAAATAGCTATTTTTTAAAATATTATTACATTTTCGTTAACTTTTTTAAAAAAGCTTATGTACAAAAATTTAAAAAATTGTATAATAATCTTTGTAAGAATTTTTAAAAAGAGGGGTGTCACGAATTTGAAAAAGTCAAAATTTTCTTTGCTTTTAGTTCTTACACTTGTATTTAGTTTGATCCTTGCTGCTTGCAGCGGTAAAGACGATAATAATTCAAGTGATAAGGGCAAAGACAAAGGTGATGGCAAGGCAACAAGCTCAAAGTTAGCTTCTAAACAGGAAGCAAAGATTTTAGAGTCTTCTGAAATTCCAACTATGGATACTGCTCTTGCAGAAGGATCTACAAGCTTTACTTATATCAACAACGTAGGCGAAGGTTTATACCGCCTTGATCAAAAAAATAAGCCGGTTCCAGCTCTATCAGACGGCGAGCCGCAAGTAAATGCTGATAAAACAGAATTTACATTCAAAATCAGAGATGCAAAATGGTCTAATGGAGATCCAATCACTGCTCAGGACTTCGTTTTTGCATGGCAGCGTGCAATCGACCCTAAAACAGCTTCACCTTACGGACCATACATGATGGGCGGAAAAATCAAAGGAGCCCAGGAAATCACAGATGCAGCAGCAGCTAAGAAGCCTTACGATGTTAAGAAGCTTGGCGTAGTTGCTAAAGACGACAAAACACTGGTTGTTACTTTCGAACAGCCGATTCCATACTGGCAAGATCTTTTCGCATTCCCGACTTTCTATCCTCAACAAGAGAAATTTGTTAAGGAAAAAGGCAAGGACTATGCAAGCAATAAAGATAACCTTCTATACAACGGACCATTCGTTATGACGAAATGGGACGGCCCTTCAGATACTGAGTGGGTACTTGAAAAGAACAAAAATTATTGGGATGCAGACAATGTGAAGATGACTAAGCTTACATTCAACTCTGTTAAAGATTCTTCTGCAGCAGTCAATGCATTTGAAGCTGGCGAAGTTGATGTAACAGGAAAGCTTTCTTCAGACCTAGTGCCTCAATATGAAGGCGACAGCCGTTTGAACAACAAATTGGAAAAAACAGTTTTCTGGCTTAAAATGAATGAAAATGCAACTTCCGGATTCAAGAATGTAAATATTCGCCGTGCAGTAGCACAAGCATTCAACAAAGATGATTATGCAGCAAGCATCCTGAATAACGGATCTATCCCTGCAAACGGCCAAATGCCAAAAGAATTCGTTACTGATCCTAATACAGGAAAAGACTGGCGCGAAGTGAACGGCGATTTGCTGAAGTTTGACAAAGAAGCAGCAAAAGCTTCATGGGAAAAAGGCTTGAAAGAGCTAGGCAAGAAAAGCCTGACTCTGCGTTTCCTTGGCGATGACACAGAAAATGCTAAGAAAACAGCTGAGTATTTCAAAAACCAGCTTGAAACAAATCTTCCTGGGTTAACTATTAAAGTAGAAGCAGTTCCTTTCGCTGTCCGTCTAGAGCGCGACAACAAAATGGATTATGATATTCAAGTTGCAGGATGGGGACCGGATTTCCGCGATCCAATGACATTCTCTGATCTGTTCGTTACTGGCGGAGGAAGCAACAGAATGGGATACTCCAACAAAGAGTACGACAAGCTGATCACAAAGGCACGTACAGAGCTTGGCGGAAATCCTAATGAATATTACAAAACATTGTTAGAAGCTGAGAAAATCCTTGTTCAAAAGGATGCAGCAATTGCACCAATCTATCAGCGTTCAAGCGCTATCCTTCAAGCTGCAAAAGTTAAAGACATTGCAAAATATGATTACGGTCCGGATTATTGCTACAAATGGACTTATATCACAGAAGAATAAGATATTAACAGCATTTTTCGTTTCTAAATAATGATAGTTTAGGAGTTGAAAAGAGAGTATATTCCAAGATATACTCTCTTTTTCCCTGTAAGATAATTGTCGAAATATAGGGAAAATTAAAATCAAACAGGAGGTGCGCTTATGATCCGTTATCTATTAACAAGGGTTTTCTATATGATAGCGACACTGTTCATCATTGCGTCCGCAACCTTTTTTCTAATGAAGATCATTCCGGGAACACCATTTGCAAGTGCCGCGAAATTGCCGCCTGCACAGCTGGAAATCATGAAATCACAATATGGTCTCAACGATCCTGTACCAGTGCAATATGCCAAATATATCGGCCACCTTGCACAGGGGAATTTGGGTACAGCCTTCCAATTTGGCAATACTCCGGTAACTGAATTGCTTTCTAAAAGAGTAGGGCCTTCCTTCCAGCTGGGAATCCAGGCAATGATATTCGGTTCAATTGTCGGAATCATTCTTGGAGTTTTGGCCGCCATTAAGCAAAATACGTGGGTGGATTATTCAACGACCTTCCTGGCTGTTGCCGGAAAAGCGATTCCAAACTTTGTATTTGCAGGATTGCTTCAATATTTTGTAGCGTTAAAACTGGGATGGTTTCCAGTTCTTTTCTGGAAGGGTTTTGAATATACAATCCTTCCGACAATAGCGCTCAGCATGTTCGTTATTGCTATTGCTGCCCGTTTCATGAGAACAGAAATGATTGAGGTTTTGGGATCGGATTATATTACGCTTGCCAAAGCGAAGGGCGCAAGCTTTTTCGATATTGCGTTCAAGCATGCATTAAGAAATGCGCTCATTCCAGTAGTAACAGTCCTTGGCCCATTAACAGCAGCTCTTATGACTGGTTCTCTTGTAGTTGAGCAGATTTTTGCTATACCAGGCATCGGGGAGCAGTTCGTTAAGTCTATCCAGGTTAATGATTATAATGTCATTATGGGAACAACCTTAATGTTTGCTGCATTATTCGTTGTAATTATCTTGATAGTGGATATTTTATATGGAGTTATCGATCCTCGCATCAGGCTGTCAGGAGGTAAAAAATAATGGCTATTAAGAAAGAGAAAATTGCACAAGAAAAATTTGCTCCTGCTGTCATTGATTCTTCAGTAAGTGAAAATATCAATAAACCAAGTTTGAACTTTTGGCAGGATGCATGGCTGCGGGTTAAAAAGAATAAAGGGGCAGTCATCAGCCTGTATTTGATGATATTCCTTATCCTTATGGCATTTATCGGACCTATGATCAGCGGAAGAGATGCTGATGCACAAAATGTCAGATACCAAAATCTTCCTCCTAAAGTTCAAGGCCTTGAAAACATAAGCTGGCTGCCTTTTGATGGTATTAAGAAAAATCCGGCGGGCATTGAAATGGATATGTATAAACAAAAAAATGTAAAAGAATATTATTGGTTTGGTACAGATGCTCTCGGCCGTGACTTGTTCACAAGGGTCTGGAAGGGTACTCAAACTTCATTGTATATTGCTTTTCTGGCAGCATTGATTGATATGATCATAGGTGTTGCATATGGAGCCATTTCAGGCTACTTCGGAGGACGACTGGATAATACGATGCAGCGTATTACAGAAATATTATCCGGTATCCCGACACTGATTGTAGTAATCCTGATGATCCTTGTTCTTGAGCCGGGCATTATTTCAATCACGGTGGCAATGAGCATCACCGGCTGGGTCGGTATGGCGCGGGTAGTGCGTGCGCAGGTTCTTAAGCTGAAAGAGCAGGAGTTCGTCCTTGCCTCAAGAACATTGGGAAATTCAAATGGAAAAATCATTTCGAAGCATCTATTGCCTAACTTATCTGGTGTAATCATTATCAACACCATGTTTACGATTCCGAATGCAATTTTCTTCGAAGCATTTTTAAGCTTCATCGGATTAGGGCTGCAGGCACCAAAGGCTTCTCTTGGTACATTGATAAATGACGGATACAAGGTAATTCGCCTGCATCCTCATGAAATGATCATTCCTGCAATTGTTATCAGTTTAATAATGATTGCATTCAATATGATTGCAGATGGACTCCGAGATGCATTGGATCCAAAAATGCGTGATTAAGAGAGTGGGGGAAATTCATGGAAAATATTTTGGAAGTTAAAGACTTAAACATATCTTTCCATACTTTTGCTGGTGAGGTACAAGCCATCCGCGGAGTAAACTTCAGTGTTAAAAAAGGTGAAACACTTGCGATTGTCGGCGAGTCCGGATCAGGCAAGTCTGTTACTACAAAAGCAATTATGCGGCTTCTGCCTCAGGGCAACTCTGAAATCAAAAAAGGTGAAATTCTTTTTGACGGCAAAGATTTAGCCAAGCTTTCTGATAAAAAAATGCAGAAAATTCGCGGTAAAGATATTTCGATGATTTTCCAGGATCCTATGACATCTTTGAATCCGACAATAAAAATCGGAAAACAGATTATGGAGCCAATCGTCAGGCATCAAAACCTTTCTAAACATGCTGCAAAGCAGAGAGCAATTGAGCTTCTTAAACTGGTTGGGATTCCAAATGCCGAAGAGCGCTTTCAGCAGTATCCGCATCAATTTTCCGGCGGTATGAGGCAGCGTGTGGTCATTGCCATTGCTCTTGCCTGCAATCCGAAGATGTTAATAGCTGACGAGCCAACGACAGCACTTGATGTAACCATTCAGGCGCAGATTCTCGAGCTTATGAAAGACCTGCAAAACAAGATTGACACGTCCATTATTTTCATTACCCATGATTTGGGTGTTGTAGCAAACGTGGCCGACCGTGTAGCTGTTATGTACGGCGGAAAGATTGTAGAAATCGGAACAGTGGATGAGATTTTTTATAATCCGAAACATCCATACACATGGGGATTGATCAGCTCCATGCCGAGCCTTGATTCCAAGGATGAAGAGCTGTATGCGATACCTGGAACACCTCCAAACCTGTTGTTCCCTCCAAAAGGAGATGCTTTTGCTCCGAGGAACCAGTATGCTATGCAAATTGATTTAGAGGAACAGCCGCCAATGTTCAAGGTTTCTGATACACATTATGCAGCGACATGGCTATTGCATCCAGATGCCCCTTATGTTGAACCGCCTGAGGCTGTTAAAAAGCGCATGTCACAGTTTTCAGCAGAGCAGGAGGGTAAATAATGGAACAGCGTGAAAAATTGGTTGAAGTTAAACATTTAAAGCAATATTTCAATGTAGGAAAACCAAGCATGGTAAAAGCAATTGATGATGTTTCATTTGATATTTACAAAGGCGAGACATTCGGTCTTGTAGGAGAGTCCGGCTGCGGAAAATCAACCACTGGCAGAACGATCATCCGCCTTTATAATGCAACAGACGGTGAAGTTATTTTTCATGGTAATAACGTTCATGGAAAAAAATCAAAAGCTCAGTTAAAAGACTTTAACCGCAAAATGCAAATGATCTTCCAGGATCCTTATGCATCCTTAAACCCTCGTATGAAAGTATCTGATATTATTGCAGAGGGTATTGATATTCATGGACTAGCCAAGAATCCGAAAGAAAGATTGGAGCGTGTGTACAGTCTCCTTGAAACAGTCGGGTTAAACCGTGAGCATGCAAACCGCTATCCGCATGAATTTTCAGGCGGCCAGCGCCAGCGTATCGGGATTGCCAGAGCACTTGCTGTTCAGCCTGAATTCATTATTGCTGATGAGCCGATTTCAGCGCTCGATGTGTCAATCCAGGCTCAGGTTGTCAACCTTCTAAAGAAGCTTCAAATCGATCACGGTTTAACCTATTTGTTCATAGCACATGATCTTTCAATGGTTAAATATATCAGCGACCGCATCGGTGTCATGTATTTCGGCAAATTGGTTGAAGTAGCTCCAAGTGAAGATTTATACAGCCATGCCATCCATCCTTATACTCAATCGCTTCTATCCGCAATTCCGCTTCCAGATCCTGAAAGCGAAAGAAAAAGAAAGCGTATTGTCTATAATCCGAAGGTACACAATTACTCTGAGGGTGAAGAACTGAAAATGAGGGAAATCCGTCCAGGGCATTTTGTATATTGCTCTGAAACAGAATATAAACAGTACAAAGCTATGCACTCCCAATAATGAAAAACGGTCTCCAGAAGAGGCCGTTTTTCATTTGCATTTTTTTCTGTTAAAGCACGATATTGATTTTTGAAAAATGCTGATTTGACAGGTTTTAGACCTATTAGAAAACACGGGCGCCAGAAATAAAAGAAAAATAGTGAAATTATGCTTATTTTTGCCAATATTGTGGTATTAGTTAATTAAGCTCTGTTTTCTTCCAAGAGGTGCTGTACGGCCCGGAAAGTTTAAAAGAGTTAAAGAGAGGAGGAATGGAATGCGCATGAAGAAAAAAATATTACTGGCAAGCTTATTATTAGCAAGTTCATTGCCGCTCTCTGTATATGCAGACGAGCTGAAAAATAGCGGCAATGCCAGGAAGAATGAGGTGTCTCTTGCTAAGAAAGAATTGCCGGATGCACTGTCGCGCTTTACATACAATTCCGGCCTGGGTTTTAAATATCCGGATGCTGTCCGCGGCATTTATGTTACTGGATTTTCTGCGGGGGGATCAAGGTTCAAAAAGCTTGTTGATTTTGTTGATAAAACAGAATTGAATTCAATGGTCATCGATGTGAAAGACGATACTGGAAATATTACATATGAACCGGAAGACCATCATTCGCCATATGCGAAAATTGGAAAGAACTACATAAGCAATCCCAAGAGCATGCTGAAGGTACTTGAGAAAAAGAAAATCTATCCGATTGCAAGGGTTGTTGTATTTAAGGATTCTGTGCTTTCTAAAGCAAGGCCTGACTTATCCTATGTGGAAGGAAAGGAACTATGGAAGAACGGAAGGGGAGAATCTTTTGTTAATCCCTTTTTGAAGGAGGTATGGGATTATAATGTCGGAATCGCCATTGAAGCAGCAAAGATGGGATTTCAGGAAGTTCAATTCGATTACGTCCGTTTTCCTGAAGGTTTTGAAAAAAGGGATAAGACACTGAAATACAGCATGGGGCCATATAAAAATCTGAAGATGGATAACGCCCATAAAAGGGTGCAAGCGGTTACGGATTTTGTTAAATATGCGAGAGGGAAATTAAAGCCGTATGGAGTTAAGGTTTCTGCAGATATTTTTGGATATACAGCAACACTGCCTGAAGCACCCGGAATAGGGCAAAATTTTTCGAAGATAGCAGAAAATGTGGATGTGATTTCCTCGATGGTTTATCCAAGCCATTGGACTTCGTATTTTGGAATTTCCAAACCTGACCTGCAGCCATATCAGCTGCTGAAAAAGTATGGAGAGCTGGAAAACAAAAAACTGGCAGCACTGAAATCTCCTCCTCAATCCAGGCCGTGGATACAAGACTTCACTGCTTCTTATCTTGGAGCCGGGAATTATCAAAAATACGGCAAGAAACAGGTGGAAGACCAAATTCGGGCACTTAAAGACAGCGGAATTAAAGAATATCTGCTATGGAATGCGGGCAATACGTATTCAGAAAATGTTGATTATACCCCATAAAATGTCCGCTAAGCAGGCTGATGTTTAGAATGAATAGGCAGCAGGGTACTCATACTAATAACAGGGACCAAACGCGCTGGAGGATCATAGAATTGGCTGCTTACGCATAAAAAGCCTGCCGCTGTATAAGCGGCAGGCGCCTGAAAATATAAGTAAAGTATTAACGCTCTGTAATCAATGCTTGTTTTTGCCTCCAACGCTCCGCCAGCCGCTTTGTATTCCTTCAGAACGGCTGGATATTTCCGTGCGCTGTTTTCCGCCAAAAAGCTTTTCTCCGATGCTGTTTGTCAAAACACCATTAAAAGCAGTAATTCCTATTACTAACAGTGAAAAAATCACTAAATCAACAAGATAGCCAGCCATAACCAACCTCCTAAATTTAACTGCTTTACAATGCGGAATCATAATCCCCTTTAATAAACCCAATGGTACCGGATCAAAGATGCTTTATACCCATTGTATATAATCAGTATTAGGATGAAAAGGGAAAATTTACAACCATGAATAGGCGAAAGGAGTATTTTTTATGAATTGGTATGAAAAATTAAATCAATACTTTCCTATACAGGAAATGAAATCAAGAGAGCATATGGAAACATTACTGGATGAAAAGGCTTCAATTTACAAAAAGGATGAGGGGCCGAACCATGTTTTAATGTATGTCGAAACAGATAAGTTTATTTTCATCGATTACCTGTTTGTGTCAGGAAAAAGCAGAGGGCAGGGTCTTGGAAAGAAACTTATTCAAAAGCTGCAGGATAAACAAAAACCAATTCTGCTGGAAGTGGAACCTGCGAGTGACGAGGATCAGGATTCACAAAAAAGGCTTCGTTTTTATAAACGTGCAGGATTTGTACATGCGACTTCCATTTCTTATCGCAGGCGCTCTCTTGCAACAAATAAAATCGATGGCATGGAAATTTTATATTGGTCATCAAGTCCTGTAAGCGAAAGCGAAATTTTTGAGGATATGAAAGTAGTTTATAAGGAAATCCATACGTATAAAGACCTTCAGTTTTACGGCAAAGAATATCAGCCATCTGAGGAAGTATTGAAGCTTCAAAAAATCGGCGATGAAGAAGATATACTTGAAGCAGTAAATTAAATTAAATATGCAGAGAAATATGGCAAAGGGCTGCTGATAATTTTAAAATCCGTGTTATTAGATATTAATTGAATAACACGGATTTTTTATGGATAGAAAAGATGTTTTTGATTATTTCAACAGATATCAGGATGCTGCAACAAAGAAGGATTGCTTCCTTCAAAAAAAACAATGGTTATCATGAGTTTAGAGAACCTAAATGCAGTTACATACAATAACCTTTAATTACTTCTGCTCTTATCCCTTCCATACGTATGCTTCATAGTGATTGGACCCGTCTCTTCTATGCTGTGAGAAAAGATTTATTTTTACAGATAAAAAAGGATTTATGCAATAGGAAAGCGAAATTTTTTATAAAATGCCCTTTTATGCGTTTTAAAAATTATGACAGCGGGTACATCATACATATACGAAAAAAAAAATTCCCGGAAAATTGGTGTTAATTGAGAAAATGTCCTTCATTTTATCAATGGAGACCAGATAAATTATTAAGACATTTCACTATTTTTAGCTGAAGGGCCTGTCATACAGGGAAAAACATAGCATTATTCTATTTTAGATAAGTTCTATTCAATTCGAGATTTTTAGTGTATAATGTTAATAGAAATTACTTAATTAAAGTTATTTCAAATAAAATTGGAAATATAACTGATACATTAGATTTCCCATCATAGATCGCCGATTCTATACTTAGGGAGTGTGATTTTAACATGGTAACATTATATACATCACCGAGCTGTACTTCATGCAGAAAAGCCAAAGCGTGGCTGGAGGAGCATGAAATTGCTTATTCCGAAAGAAATATTTTCTCTGAACCATTATCTATAGAAGAAATTAAAGAAATTCTTCGTATGACTGAAGATGGAACAGATGAAATTATCTCAACAAGATCAAAAACGTTCCAAAAGCTAAATGTAAATTTAGAAGCCTTGCCTCTCCAAGAGTTATATAAAATCATCAAAGATAACCCAGGCTTGCTTAGAAGGCCAATTATATTAGATGAGAAGCGCCTGCAAGTCGGATATAACGAAGATGAAATCCGCCGCTTCTTGCCCCGGAAGGTCCGAACCTTCCAATTGCGTGAAGCACAGCGGATGGTTAACTAGAAAAATGGATGAGCCCTGTCACATAGTGATTGGGCTTTTGTCTTTCTCAGGCAGCGGTTTAAGACAAAAGAGGGACATATAAGCCTTTAAAAGTGGAATAATGGGATATGCTTTTATAGTAACTTGCTGGGAATATCCGTTCCTTGCAAGTTAATTGATTTTTTTGTAAAATGAATGGACTATAGGCAAACAATTGTTTTTCTTAATGTAAGCTTTTTTATTTCCCTTATTCATGCTTTTATCATAAAATGTAATAAAAATAGAATATTTTTTACCGTCGAGCTGGTGGTTACAAAATTGGCTTGATGGGTAAAGATAATATAAAGAGCCTAAACAGCTCGGGGGTAATTATCCCTTCAAAATGTGACCAGAAGGGAGAGGGAATATAGTGGAAATTGAACGAATTAATGATGATACAGTTAAGTTTTACATTTCATATATAGATATTGAAGAAAGAGGATTTGACCGGGAGGAAATTTGGTACAGCAGGGAACGAAGTGAAGAACTTTTCTGGGAAATGATGGATGAAGTTCATCAGGAAGAGGAGTTCATGATTGAAGGTCCGCTGTGGATTCAGGTGCAGGCGCTTGAAAAGGGGCTTGAAGTTTTAGTAACCAAAGCGCAGCTGACGAAGGATGGGCAGAAAATTGAACTTCCTCTAACAGATGAAAAAATGAAAGACCTTCCTGTTGATGAAAAAATTGAATCGCTGCTCGATCAGCATTTCCATGGGAAACAGCAGGAGTACTCGACTGTCCAGTTTGAAGATGGATTTATTGAATTTATCACTGAATTTAAAGATTTTGAAGATTTAATTGCCCTCAGTGAACGAAGCGGATTAGAGGGTTTAAATACTAAATTGTATGCCTACGGTGATAAATATTTTCTTTATATAGAATTTTCTGAAGAAGATATCGAAGAAGAGGAAATAGACAATATCCTGAGCATTCTTTTAGAATATAGCGAAGAATCGCCGATTACAGTTCACATGCTGCAGGAGTATGGGAAAGTTGTAATGGAAAATGATGTTTTCGATACGGTCTATAAATACTTTTCTTGATTTAAAGCCGATTTCGTTTAGGAATCGGCTTTTTTGCTTTAGACTAAACATTGCAGGAGCCTTAGATTGTGACAGCAGGCACTTTCAAGATACACTTTTAGAAAATGGGCAGGTGTCTTTTATTGAAAAATACGTTTCGTGTCCTGCTGCTGGCATTAATTCTGGCAGGAATTTGGTTTGTATTCAGAAAAAGCTTGGACGGAGACATATTAAGCTACTTTAGCCTCTTATTATCGATTTCTTTATTTATTATAGGATTTATCATCTTTCTTGAAAATAGGCATCCAGCCCAAACGTTGACATGGCTGGTTGTTTTTGGAGCATTTCCGCTTGTTGGCTTTATTTTTTATTTTTTGTTCGGCAGGAACTACAGGAAAGAAAAAATGTTCAGGAAAAAATTCTTTTTAGATAAACAAGCTTATCAGAGCATTGCTGGCGAACCGGAGGCAATTGAGGAAAAAATCATGAGAATGGGTGACCATCAGCGGAACCTTTTCAACCTGGCACACCGGATTGGCAACAGCCCAATCTCTTTTGCTACTGAAACCAGGATTTTGACCAATGGAGAGCAAACCTTCTCATCCATTATTGAGGAGCTGAAAAAAGCTGTACATCATATCCACATGGAATACTACATTGTCCGCCATGATAAGATTGGGTCTGAAATCAAGGATATACTGGCGGAGAAAGCAAAGGCAGGTGTTAAGGTCCGGTTTTTATATGATGCTGTAGGTTCCTGGAAGCTTTCAAGAAGCTATATTCAGGAGCTTAAAAATGCTGGTGTAGAAACTGTGGCGTTTGGCCCTGTACATTTGCCTTTTTTGAATAACAAATTTAATTTCCGGAATCACCGGAAAATTATTGTTATCGATGGATCTGTCGGATTCATGGGAGGATTGAATATCGGCGATGAGTATTTAGGAAGGAACGAACATTTTGGCTTTTGGCGGGACACCCACTTAATGGCCAAGGGAGAAGCTGTGCGCACGCTTCAGCTGATATTTCTTCAGGATTGGTACTACAGCACTGACAGCAGTTTTTTAACAGACGAGTATATGTCCCCGAATCTCCCGATTGAACATAGCCATGGCGGTGTACAGATGATTGCAGGAGGCCCTGATAATGAATGGACAGTGATCAAAAGCATTTTCTTTTCCATGATTACATCAGCCAAGGACTCCGTCTGGATCGCATCTCCTTATTTCATTCCAGATGAAGATATTTTTCAGGCGCTGAAAATTGCAGCTTTGAGCGGAATTGATGTCAGGCTGCTGGTTCCGAAAAATCCCGATAAGCGAATTGTGTATCATGCTTCCCGCTCCTATTTTCCTGAGCTGCTGGAGGCAGGGGTAAGGATATTTGAATATAAAAATGGCTTTATGCACAGCAAAATTGTAATTGTCGATAACGAACTAGCTTCAATAGGGACTGCTAATATGGATATGAGAAGCTTTCATCTGAATTTTGAAGTAAATGCCTTCCTGTATAGAACTAGAAGCACCCAAAAGCTTGTGAATGATTTTTTGCAGGATATGCTTGTTTCAAGAGAACTGCATATCGAAACATTTTCGAAGAGGAACATCGGATTAAAATTAATCGAGTCAACTTCACGGCTGCTATCGCCGCTTTTATGAGCGGCAGGGTGCAGGCTGCACTAAAAGGCAAAATGAGCTTGAGGATTTCCTCAGGCTTTTTTTGTTAGAATCTATGTGTCAGTTCTTGAAGGAAGCTGTTTCTGCAGCCATTTTCTGTTCTTGCACTGGTGCAGTTTAGAAGAAGATTATATACAATGGCGAATACAAAATATGTTATAATTTTGGTAATAAATGGAGGTGGATAGATGAAAGTAATAGGAGGAATTTTACTGCTTTTGGACATTGTTTGCACGATTTGTTGGCACTTTCTGGTCTTGGCTATCGATGGATATGCAAATGGTACTTCTTTTTTTCAGTTTAAACTGGCATATGTCTTCAGTTTAATCATCGCTGTATTAGCGATCGTGATGATTGTAAAAACAAAACAAGCTAATAAAAAAAGACCTGCAGAGGATATGATGAAAGAGTTTATGGAAAATCCCCCGCCTAATATCAATAATATTAATCATTTTTAACACCCGCTAATTGCACTAAAGAATCCCTAGGGGCCAATAAGGTTCCTTTTTTTACGGAGGCTGTTTTTGTATTCGTAAACTTTGCTGCTATGGAATAGGGGATGATTTCCCTCCAGGATGCTCGCTTTCCGCTAATCCTGCAGAAGTCTCACACTTTATGCTCCAATCACCTCAGTTAGTTTGAGATAGCCTCACAGAACTCAAAAAAAACAATATTTAAGAAAAGAGCCTTTACTATAAAACCAACAGCATCGTTTAACAGAGATTTTGTGAAAATAAAGGATTTGAGGATGGCCAGGAAGAATGTATAGCAGAGAAGGAGGAGGAATATGCTGACTGCGAAAAAAGGGGACGGTACAATCGTTACGCTTCCTTATAAAATGACCAAGCAGGCAATTGAGGATTGGAAACTGGAAGAGGGGTATTATTGCCCCTGCTGTGAAGCTCCGGTGATTTTAAAGGCAGGAGATATTAAAATTCCTCATTTTGCCCATAAACAAAAAATAGAATGTGCCGCCTCATCAGAGCCTGAATCCCCCTATCATCTTGAAGGAAAAAGAAGCATTTTTGAATGGTGCAAAAGGCCGGGGCTGAGAGTATTTCTGGAATACTACATTCCAGAAATCAAACAGAGAGCAGATATTCTTATCTGCGGCAAGAAGAAAAGATACGCGATTGAATTTCAATGTTCCGTCATATCCGAGGATGAATTTATGAAAAGAACCGCTGCCTATGTCAGTCAGAATATAACGCCCATTTGGATATTGGCTGAAAAGAATATCAGGAAAGCTGGCAGTTCCTCATTTTCTTTTTCAAGGTACCATTGGCTTTTTTTATGCAGCCCCAGCTGTAAACCCCTTATATTTACATTCTGCCCCGTGACACAGCAATTTGGCCTGTTTTATGGTATTACTCCTTTTTCGTCACGAACGGCTTTTGCAAAACACCAAAGTTATCCTCTAGGTGAAATCTCTCCCTTTAAATTAATGGCTCCGCTCCCTGATTATGTAAGCATAGTTGAACAATGGCGCATTAAGAGGCATTCCTGGTGCCTTAACAGCATATACACCGCAAAATCTTCACACCCCTTTCATCAATCTCTCTACCTGAACCGCCTGTCTCTGTCCGCACTTCCTCCGGAAATCGGTTTGCCTGTTCCTTCTATGGAAATCATAGAAACTCCGGCTGTTTATTGGCAGGCCTGGCTTTATACAGATCTTCTTGTAAAAAAAGAAATCAATGAATACATTCATATCGAGCACTTCGCCGAAGCCTTTTTGAAGCGGATAAAAAGAGGGCATATTCGCTTAAGGAACCTGCCGCTTATTCCACAATCAGACTGTAATTACCTGGTGCCGTTAAGTCATTATGCCGGATTTCTTGCTATAGCAGGCATCCTAAGGGAAAAAGGAAGCGGGATGTTTAAGGTCAATAGAAAAATAAATATACCAAGGGACAGCGAAGAAAGTGTAATGATGGAGAAAGTATTTTATGAGAAGTTCAAATCAATGATTTTAAAGAGGGGAATGGAGTAAACTAGAATGGAAGGCTATATAAGGAAAGAGTTTATTTCGGAATTCGGACAAAAGCAGGATTTCAGCGCAAAATGGAGAATTAATAAATAAAGATCCTGCTATGGGACTGAAAGAAAAACAGGTGTTTTTAACAGAAATGGAGGCCTTTTTTATGACACAGCAAACAAAAGTAAGTACGCTGCCAGGACGCAGCGAGGTGGAAGCTGAACAAACCTGGAAGCTTGAAGATATTTTTGCTACAGAAGAAGATTGGGAAGCTGCATATGAAACAGTTAAAGAAGAATTGAAGAAAGCCGATGCTTTCAAAGGTACACTGGGAGAAAGTGCGAATAAGCTATTTGCTGCTCTGCAGTTTCAGGATAAAGTGTTTGAAAAGCTTGGGCAGGTATATGCTTACTCTCATATGCGCTATGACCAGGATACAACGAATTCTTTTTATCAGGGAATGGATGACCGCGCAAAAACTCTATATGCACAGGCTGGAAGTGCATTTTCCTTTATTGTTCCTGAGCTTTTGAGCTTAGATGAGGGCAAGGTAGAGCAATTCCTGAAAGAGAGTGAAGAGCTTAAGCTTTATGAGCATTCCCTTGAGGAAATCAATCTTCAGCGTCCGCATGTGCTATCTGCAGAACAAGAAGCGCTTCTTGCTCAGGCTGCAGAAGTCTTCGATGCTTCTTCCAATACATTTGGCATGCTGAACAATGCGGACTTAACTTTCCCTGTCATCAAGGATGAAGAGGGGAATGAAGTGGAAATTACCCATGGGAGGTATATCCGTTTTCTTGAAAGCGAAGACCGCCGTGTAAGGGAAGATGCATTTAAAGGGGTTTATTCTACATATGATAAATTCAAGAATACATTTTCAAGTACACTGTCAGGCCAGGTAAAAGCACAGAATTTTACTGCTAAAGCACGGAATTATGATTCGGCACGCCATGCTGCATTAAGCAATAATAATATTCCTGAAAGTGTTTATGACAACCTGGTTCAGACAGTAAATGAACATCTGCCTCTTCTTCACAGATACATTGACTTAAGGAAGAAGGTGCTTGGGCTTGATGAGCTTCATATGTATGATCTTTTCACTCCGCTTGTAAAAGAAGTGAAAATGGAAGTTTCTTACGAAGAAGCAAAAGAGTATGTCCTAAAAGGTCTGCAGCCGCTTGGTGAAGAATATCTTGCAGTTCTGAAGGAAGGGTTTGAAAACCGCTGGGTTGATGTTCAGGAGAATAAAGGGAAAAGAAGCGGTGCCTATTCCTCTGGAGCATACGGCACAAATCCATATATCCTGATGAACTGGCAGAACAATGTAAATAATTTATTTACGCTTGCCCACGAGTTTGGCCATTCGGTCCACAGCTACTATACAAGAAAAATGCAGCCATATCCTTATGGGAATTATTCGATTTTTGTTGCAGAAGTGGCATCCACCTGCAATGAAAATCTTTTGAACGATTATCTGCTCAAAACTATCGATGACGAGAAGAAAAGGATTTATTTATTGAATCATTATCTTGAAGGTTTCAGAGGCACTTTATTCCGCCAGACCATGTTTGCTGAATTTGAGCATATCATTCACACAAAAGCACAGAATGGGGAAGCCCTGACTGCAGATATGCTGACTAAAGAGTATTATGATCTCAATAAGAAGTACTTTGGAGACAATATTGTAATCGATGAGGAAATTGGATTGGAATGGGCAAGGATCCCGCATTTCTACTACAATTATTACGTGTATCAATATGCAACAGGCATCAGTGCAGCAACTGCTCTTTCCAAGCAGATTCTTGAAGAAGGCAAACCGGCAGTAGACCGCTACATTGCATTCCTTCAATCCGGAAGCTCTGATTATCCGATTGAAGTCCTGAAGAAGGCAGGGGTAGATATGACGCAGGCAGAGCCTGTCAGGGAAGCTCTGAAAGTATTTGAGGAAAAACTGAATGAATTGGAATCACTTTTATCTTAAATATGAATAAAGAAGAGGGTGCTGTGGAAGCACCCTCTTCGGCTTTGTTTTGGGATAAGGCTGTTTTCGTAAACTTTGCTGCTATGGAACAAGGTGGTTGATTTCTGCTCAAGGATGTTCGCTTTTTCCTCAGGGTGGGCGGTGAGTCACTTTCTCCGAATTAAAATGGTATTCTCCTAGCAAATTAATATGTTCCCAGCCTAAAGGTGGCATATGGTGCAATAAGTCTTCATTAAAACTACCTGTCCGCTTTTGATATTCAACTGCTTTTGTTAGATGTAGAGTATTCCAAATACTGATGGCATTTATAATTATCTCTAAAGCACTAGCCCATTGAAGCGGATGCTGTATGGTTTGTTCTCTAAGCTCTCCTTGTTTTCCGAAGAAAATAGCTCTTGCCGGTCCATTCATGGCTTCTCCTTTATTCAATCCTCTTTGTATTTTTCTTCTTAGAGATTCATCCGGAATGTAATTAAGAATAAAAATTGTTTTTTCTATTCTCCCCATGTCGCGTAAGGCTGCAGCTAAGCTGTTTTGTCTAGAGTAAGAACCTAATTTCCCCATAATAAGGGATCGGAAAGGAACAGTTGATGAGTTATACCAAAAACCGGATATATATAATGGAAAATAAATTTCATATAGAGGTGGAATTATATGCCTAAAATTGACAATATGTTAGCAATTCTATGGATGCTTCGTTCAGGTGAAAAAATTACTGCAAAACAAATTTCAGAAAAGTTAGAGATGAATATAAGGACTGTGTATCGTTATATTGATACAATTTCAACAAGTGGCGTACCTATAATTTCAGAACCAGGACATAACGGTGGATACACTTTATTGAACAATTTTATAGAGGCTCCTCTTTTTTTTGATTTTGAGGAGCTAACTTCACTATTTCACGCTGCTGTTTTTGCAGAAGAAGCCGGATATTATGGAGGTGAAGCACTAAATAGGGCCATTTCAAAACTAAGTAAATACTCAAATCAAGAGCAGGAAACAAAGATAAACCAACATTTAACTAGTCTTGAAGTAATAAGTCGATTAGGTTCACTCTCTATGGAACCTTTTTTGAAGGAGTTGGCGCAGGCCGTAGCTGACGGGTACTCAGTAAAAATTCTTTACCAAAAAAATGGCGAAAAGCAAGTAAATTATAGACTGGTCGATCCGTACAAAATTATCTATTGGAATAATAAGTGGTATGTGATTGGATTTTGTCATCTTAGGAATGATATCCGTAGTTTTAGAGTAGATCGAATTGAAAGTCTAATGCTAACCGAAAATAAGTTTAACCGGCCAGAAAATTTTTCAGCACGTGACTTTTTTATAAAAAGTCTTCTTCCAGCTATAGAAGATAAGGAAAGGATTATTTCGTTGGTTATTAATGGGGATAAAAGTGTACTGGCTGATATTTGCCAACATTGGTTTTTAGGACATTATTTACAAGAACGGACTTTACATCAAGCAGTTTTTCTTCTTGAAAAAGATATGATGCATACATATGTACCTTATTTACTTTTACCGTACAATAAATCTATTAAAGTTATTGAGCCAATAAGTCTCAAGAAAAGACTTATTGAAGTTCTGTCGGAATTAATAAAATTTTATCAAGTATGATAACTTCCCTGACGTTAACTGTCAGGGAAGTTATTTTATAATTGCTATATAAATTGTGATTGGGAGTGTTATTGGATGCAAACAAAAAATGTTTATCTATATGTATTTAATACAATGTCGGACTGGGAATATGGATATTTAATTGCTGAACTAAACTCAGGAAGATATTTCAAAAAAGGTTTAGCACCTTTAAAAGTAATTACAGTAGGAGCTAATAAAGAAATGATAACTACTATGGGAGGACTGAGCATAAAACCAGATATTTCCCTTGATGAATGTACTCTTGAGAGTAAAGATCTTTTAATTTTACCAGGAGGGACTACTTGGAGTGAAGAAATTCATCAACCTATCTTGGAAAGAATTGGCCAATCTTTAAAGCTTGGCACTATTGTTGCTGCAATTTGTGGTGCAACTGAGGGCCTCGCGAATATGGGATACTTAGATACTAGAAAGCATACAAGTAATAACCTGGAATATACTAAAATGGTATGTCCTAACTATAAAGGGGAAAAGTTATATGAGTTGGGATCTGCGGTATCTGATGCGAATTTAGTTACTGCATCAGGAATAGCCCCTCTGGAATTTGCAATGGAAGTACTGAAAAAAATAGATGTATTTACGCCAGATGCATTACATTCATGGTATAACCTGAATAAGACTCATAAACCTGAATACTTCTTCCAGTTAATGAATTCAATAAATAAATGAAGTAACTGAAAAGCTCATTTTTTCTATTTTGATTTGTAGAGAAGCTGGGCTTTTTAATTTGGAATTTCCTTATCGTTGTAAATCTGCATTTTCCTGACACTACCCCAATGAGGATATTATTTACGCAAAGCATAAGAGGTTATTGAGGTACACTTGTTACTTTGTTTTAATTATTCTCAGCACTTAAACAAATGGATTTTGAACAATTTTCAGGTATCGCAGAAATGGACGAGACCTATTTTCTATACTCAGAAAAGGGAAAACAAAGCTAAGTTACATCAATTAAATAATGAGGAGTAATAAAATGCGGGAGAAAAAGGTTCGTGGGATTAAACGAAAATCTGAAAATATGATTAATCGAATCAAAGAGAATACAATGGAGTTTCCAATTGAATTCTATAATGAATACTGGCATATGCATTTACCAGTTGCTCAGGAATTTATTCTTTCTAGTAAAACACCCTATAAAGTTAAAAGACTTTGTGTTCAAACCCTAGTGGAGAGAGCTGACTATCTAATACGAATGAAGCCAAATGATAGAGAAAAGTATCGGGTTGCAGTTGCGATTAATTTACCTGATTTATGGGATTCTCAAATCATAGTATTCAAAGGAGAATCCTACTTTAATAGTTTCTTTAATAGGAACGATGAATATCAAAAATGGCTGCTTCTTTCAGAAGAGAGAAACATTCAAAAAGAATGGGGATTAACTGTTACAAATGGTATGCAAATATCAGGATATAAAGAATTGATTACAGATGAAGATGGGTACAGTTATGAAGGGGAGATTTGGTTTATAGGTGAGTTAAAATGAATCAAAGGGACATCGATATTCAAGTGTCCCTTTTGTTATTACAGAGACTTTTTTAAGTAACTATTTTCATAGAGGCTGTAATTTTTTCATGTGTTCTGTGAGGGTATCCCCTTGTTTGAACACGAAATTCTGAAGAATTCTTTGAATTTCAAGAAACATGTGCTTATTGACTGGTATATAACAGTTAAAACCCCTTAAACCTTCTGCGGGAATTCATGCTTAATATAAAAAGAAATAGTGCTACAAATAAAACGCTGGAGCTTAAGTATAGAGGAATGAGATGCATAATGCCTAATAACTGGATGAACAGTGCACATGGAAGAATTAAAAGCAAAATTAGTATCTTCAAAATCAGTCACCCCGGAAATTTCATTTATTACAAGCTATGTCCAGACAGGGGTATTATTCTTGTTTCTTTAATTATGACAATATTGTGAAGAAATACACATACACCTTGTAACATGTGCATGATTTCTGATATATTACAGTAGTGAGGTTGATCACAGCAAACTTATACCCCTTTGTTTGATCGTGAAAAATTTCTCCCATCCCCTTTGTTCGTATAAATAGATAAAGAAGGCCCTGCTATTTTAGCAGGGCCTTCTTTCTTTTGCAGAGCAGGATCAGAAAAAACCCCAAATCAAAAAGCAGCTTGCTTTCAATTGGGGGGTGAACAATTTTCGGCTTCTTCTGAGTATTTCCAGAATATACCGTATTTTGCAGGAACCTTTTTGACTACCTGCTTTAAAACGAGCCTTTTCATTTCTTTTTCAACCTGTGATTTACTCATATTGTAAACCACTTCAATTTCCTTTGAGGCAACTAATTTGAAGATACGGATAAAACTCTCCAAAGAAGGGGGATCTGCAGGAGCAGGCAGTTCAGTAAGCATTTCTTCAAGAATATGAACATATACGTCATAAGGATAAATGCCTGAAACCTTAATTCCTTCTTCATCGATATTATGGTTAAAAAATACAAGTGATGGAATTTCCGTTACTTCCATCTCGGATGTGATCTTTAAGTCACACTGAAAGCCTTTTGCTGCACTTGAAGAATTTATATCTCTCTTAAATTCCTCGACATCTAAACCGACACTGCCGGCTATCTCAATCAGCACATCTATTTTTGAAATATCGCGTTTTTCAATAAACAGTACTTCCTGAAGCTTTCTCAAAAAGCGTGCTGCCAGTAATCTGCCCTGCAGTTCAGCCGCTTTAATGGCAATAGAAGCACTGTAGGGAGAAACAATCGGATTTTCCAGCCATAAATTGCCGTCGCATGACATGCCTGACCGGCTGGCTGTTTTTTCCCAAACCTGGGCAAGACTTTCATAGGATTTATTTTTTCCTGCATTAAGAGTTGCCAATTTGCCGCTGATTACATGTTTAATGCTGAATAATTGGCCATACTCAATGTGGAGTTTTTTAATTATCGGCTCAAGGGCCCAGCATTCAGGACATAAGGGATCAACAAATACGTATATTTCTATGGGCTTTTTTCCTATACCATAACAATGCTGTGATTTTATCCACTCGGTAACATTGAAATTCGGTTTATGAGAGCTCAAAAGTCTTCTCCTTTCTCGTCCGTTTGTGCAGAATTAATCATATGCTGTGCGGTCAAGTAAAGACGATGGTAGAAAAATTCGCGGATGTCACCTTCAATTCCGGTCTCATCCATTGCTTCCCGCATGCAAGACAGCCAGGCTTCTGCACGGGTTTCTGTTATTTTAAATGGCATATGCCGTGCCCGGAGCATCGGATGGCCGTGTTCTGTTGTATAAAGCGGTGGTCCGCCTAAATATTGAGTCATGAACTGCTTTTGCTTGCGTACAGTTTCAGACAAATCATCAGGGAAAATGGGTATTAAATCCGGGTGCTTGCTTACTTTGGAGTAAAATACATCAATTAACCTGTGTAATAGCCCTTCTCCAATCAGTTCATAGGGTGTAGGGTTTCCTTGTGCCATGCGTATTACTCCTTTAAAGAGAGAATGGATTTAATATGAATATTTTATCAAGTGACTTAGAATATCTCAAATTTTCAGCTTTGCCCCTCAAGCTACAGTTAAGAAAAAGCTTACCGGATAATTTTGTAAGCGTTTTCTTTTTATATAAAAAAAAAGCCAATGCATGTATATGATAGGCATATCACTTCAGAGTGAAGCACATCCATACTCATAAACAGCAAAGGCTTTTGTTTGCATGGTCAGCTTAAATAGCTGTTCATAACTTTCTGCACATAATTTTGTGTTTCCTTAAATGGAGGAATTCCGCCATGTTTATCCACGTTTCCCGGACCGGCATTATAGGCAGCTAAAGCAAGCTCCGTATTTCCGTTGTAACGGTTCATCATTTGGCTCAGGTATTTGCTGCCGCCCATGATATTATCAGCTGGGTCAAAAATATTCTTTACGCCAAGTCCCTGTGCAGTGGAAGGCATGAGCTGCATTAGTCCGGAAGCGCCTGCCGCACTTGATGCATTAGGGTTAAAACCTGACTCTTGGTTAATAACAGAATGAATCAGCTTCTCGGGAAGATTATAAAGAGAGGCTGCCTGGCTGATTATACCGCTGTAATCTCCCTTAGTGTCCGGTGCAGCATTTGCATTGGAAGATGCAAGTGAAACAGGGGGCAGGGAAGGGGGCAAGGAAAGGGAAGGCTGGACATCTGAGAGAGCTGGCAGGTTTTCAATAGCATTAAATACTTCTCCTAAAGACTGCGAGGCATTCCCCTGTGATCCGCTGTCAAGGAATCCTGCCAGCATATCCCCAAAAGAACCTGAATCATTTGAATCAGACAGGCTTTGTGAAGGGTTAAGATTATTTAGCCCCTGCAGCTGAAGCATTAATTTAACATCTTGTATATTCACTGAATTCACCTCAGAAAGTTTTATTCGCTCATTTTTTTCATTTTTTGAAGATAAAATCTCTTAACCTTATTTTCGGTCATTCTTTCAGGAATTTGAAGTGTTTCCAAAAGAGTGGAGAAAATTTCTTGTCCCTCTGGTCTGCTTAGCGCTTCATATTCCATTTCAAAATCTTCTGTGCCAAGATAATGGCTGTGGTCAAGAACAAGCAGTCCGTTTTTATAAGGGAATTCAAATCGGCTGGTTTTTAATGTCCCGAAGAATTCAATCTGCTGGGGTTCTACATTTACTGAAATCAAGAGCTGTTGAATCTCCCCCTCAGGAAAGCCTTCCCCTTTTAGAAAAGCTTCTGCCTGCATTGGGGTGAGCTGCTGATTGGATTCCAGCAATCCATCACGTGCCGGCTGTTTTAATGTAAGCTCATGCTTTCCTTGTTTGACACGAATCCGCAGTGCAGATTTCTGATTCTTCAGGGCAAAATCTGAAGTATCAAAATAGTGGTTTTCCTGAAGAACGAAATCACTTTCTTTAACATTAAAATAGTTTGTTAATTTATTAAATTCCTCTTGAGAAAGTAAATTTTTAAACTCAATTTCTATATGCTGATCCATTGTATTCAATCCCTTCCCATCGCATTATATAATTCGGCGCCTAGCCTCTTTAGGCCATGAGGCACAAGAGATGAAAGGCAGTAAGCCGTTTTAATTCCAGCAGGCGCTCATGCTTTTTATATAATCTAGCTCCAGCGCCTAGCCTCTCGAGGTCATAAGTCACGCAAGAAGAGAAGGCAAAGGGCGCCTTCTATTCTTACGCGTCTTATGCTGGTCGAAGGCCCCCATGGAAGGGGGTCACAAAGACGTT